>NZ_ATLP01000075.1:0-22522 GCF_000416215.1 Pseudomonas sp. CF161 | reverse complement strand
CAGCGCACGGGCGCTGTCGGCGGCCAGGGCGCGCATCGGGGTGATCCAGAGCACGGTCAGCGGGGGCGCCACGGGCTTGCGTCGGCGTGGAGCATCGCCGGTGCCGGGGGCGGTGGAGCTGGCGTAGCGATTGAGCGCGGCAAACCACAGGGCGTAGGTTTTACCGGCGCCGGTGTTGGCGTGCAGCACCCCCGACTGGCCACGCTTGACCGCCGCCCACACGGCCTTTTGAAAGGTGAAGGGCTTCCAGCCTTGGGTGTTGAACCATTGGTGTGCGTAGTCGCAGGTCTTGGCCATGCCGGGGCGTGCGCTCTGAACTTCCTGATTCAGAGACCGCGGGAGCGGGCGACTAGTTTAATCGCGTTGGCCGTGGCGCCGCTCAAGGCGGCGCCCCCGGTTACTTGAGGTTGCCGCTGAGGAACTGCTGCAAGCGTTCGCTTTTCGGATGGCCCAGCACGTCTTCCGGGGTGCCTTCTTCTTCCACCAGGCCCTTGTGCAGAAACAGCACCTGGCTCGAAACCTTGCGCGCAAAGCTCATTTCGTGGGTGACCATGATCATGGTCCGGCCTTCTTCGGCCAGGCCCTGGATCACTTTCAGCACTTCGCCCACCAGCTCCGGGTCCAGGGCCGAGGTCGGTTCGTCGAACAGCATCACTTCCGGTTCCATGGCCAGGGCGCGGGCGATGGCCACCCGCTGTTGTTGGCCGCCCGAGAGAAACGCCGGGTACTGATCGGCCACCCGCGCCGGCAGCCCGACTTTGTCCAGGTAGCGCCGGGCACGGTCTTCGGCGTCCTTTTTACTCACCCCCAGCACCCGGCGCGGGGCCATGGTGATGTTTTCCAGCACGGTCATGTGGCTCCACAGGTTGAAGTGCTGGAACACCATGGCCAGCCGGGTGCGGATCCGTTGCAGCTCGTCATCGTCGGCCACGCGCATGCCGTGGCGGTCGCTGACCATGCGGATCTGCTGGCCGTCCAGGCTCATGGCGCCGTCGTCGGGGGTTTCCAGAAAGTTGATGCAGCGCAGGAAGGTGCTTTTGCCCGAGCCGCTGGCGCCGATCAGGCTGATCACGTCGCCGGTCCTGGCCTTGAGCGAAACGCCTTTGAGCACTTCGTTGTCGCCGTAGCACTTGTGCAGGCCTTCGATGGTTAGTTTGTACATGGAGCGAACATCCTCAAGGCGAAAGTAGGTAGCCGCTGCGATAGGCTTCGCGGCCGGCGACATGGGCGATGACCATGCCGGCGGTGGCCATGCGCCGCAGCGAACGGGCATACAGCAGCCCGGCGTGGCGACAATGAATCGGGGTTACCCGGTCGTGGATCGGGTCGATGACTTGCGCCACCAGTTGCCCGGCTTCCAGGTACTCCCCCGGCAAGGCGGTGAACACCAGCAGGCCGCCGACCGGGGTCGTCACCGGTTCGACGCCTGCCAGGGGCGTGGCCGGGTAGGGCAGCTCGGGCAAGGGTGGCGCCTCGCCGGCAATGGCGCCGTGGTGGGTCAGGTAATCCAGCAGGGCCTGGCAGTCGAGGCTGGCCAGGCCGTGGTTGACGTCGCCCTGGCCGCGCAGTTCGAGGGTCACGGAAAAACTGCCCTGGGGGATCGCGAAACGTTCGCCGAAGCGCTGCTGCAACTGCCACCAGAGCAGGGTGAAGCATTCGTCGAACGACTGTCCGCCAGAGTCGGTGGCCAGCAGGCTGGCCTCGGCGCCGATGTAGCGCGCCAGGGGCTCGACCTGCTCCCAGGCTTCGGGGGTGGTGTAGAGGTGGGCCACGGCTTCGAAGTCGCAGTGCAGGTCGAGCACCATATCGGCGTCGCAGGCCAGGCGTTGCAGGGTCAGGCGCTGGGATTGCAGCTGGGTGGTCGCGCTGTGCAGGTCCAGGGCCTGGCGCAGGCTGGCGCGGATCAGTTCCAGGTTGAGTTGCGGGTCGTCACCCAACTGCCCTTCGAGGGCGTTGCCCAGCTGTTCGCCAAGGTCGACGAACCCACGGTTGAAGTTCTGCCCGCTTTCCAGCTCGTAGCGCCCCAGGGGCACGTCCATCAGCACCTGCTCCAGGCCCACCGGGTTGGCCACCGGCACCAGGACGATTTCACTGAGCAGCTGGCCGGCGGCTTCGAGCTCCGCCAGGCGCAGTTTCAGGTGCCAGGCCACCAGCATGCCGGGCATTTCATCGGCGTGCAGGGACGCCTGGATATAGATTTTGCCGGCGGCGTGCTGCGGCCCGAAGTGGAAGCTGTGGATCTGCCGCGCAGTGCCGGGCAGCGGGGCGAGCAAGTCGTGGATCTGGTGGCGCATGTGCAAGTCCTAGTGGGTCGGCCCGAGGAAGGCCAGCCAGCGACGTTCGGCCAGGCGGAACAGGCCGACCAGGGCGAAGGTCACGCAGAGGTAGATCACCGCTGCAATCCCGAACGACTGGAAGGTCAGGAAGGTGGCCGAGTTGGCATCGCGCGCGACTTTCAGCACATCCGGGATGGTCGCGGTGAAGGCCACGGTGGTGGAGTGCAGCATCAGGATCACTTCGTTGCTGTAGTAGGGCAGCGAGCGGCGCAGGGCCGAGGGCATGATCACGTAGGCATACAGCTTCCAGCCGCTGAGGCCATAGGCCTTGGCCGCCTCGACTTCGCCGTGGGCCATGCTGCGGATCGCCCCGGCGAAGATCTCCGTGGTGTAGGCGCAGGTGTTGAGGGCGAAGGCGAGGATGGTGCAGTTCATGGCATCGCGAAAGAACGCATCCAGCACCGGCTGCGCGCGGATCGCGGCAATGCTGTAGATCCCGGTGTAGCAGATCAGCAGCTGGATATAGAGCGGGGTGCCGCGAAACAGGTAGGTGTAGAACTGCACCGGCCAGCGGATGTAACGCTTGGGCGAAACCCGGGCGATGGACAGCGGGATCGACACCAGGAAACCGATGCAGATCGAGGCGCTGAGCAGCCACATGGTCATGGCCAGCCCGGTGATGTTGTAGCCGTCGCTGTAGAGGAACGGCCGCCAGTATTCCTGCAGGAGTTCGATCATCGTACGGCCTCCCGGGAACCGGCGGCGTAGCGGCGTTCGAGCCAGCGCAGGACGACGTTCGAGGCGCTGGTGATCAACAGGTAGATCAGCGCCGCGATGACCAGGAAGTAGAACAGCTGGTAGGTGCTCTTGCCCGCATCCTGGGCAGCCTTGACCAGGTCGGCCAGGCCGATGATCGAGACCAGCGCGGTGGCCTTGAGCATCACCATCCAGTTATTGCCGATGCCCGGCAGGGCGAAACGCATCATTTGCGGAAACACCACGAAGCGAAAGCGCTGGCCGCGCTTGAGGCCATAGGCGGTGGCGGCTTCGACCTGGCCCCGGGGCACGGCGAGGATCGCGCCGCGAAAGGTTTCGGTGAAGTAGGCGCCGTAGATAAAGCCCAGGGTGATGACCCCGGCGCTGAATGGGTTGATTTCGATGTATTCCCATTCCATCAAGTCGGTGAAGGAGGTCAGCCAGGTTTGCAGGCTGTAGAAAATCAGCAGCATCAGCACCAGGTCCGGCACCCCGCGAATCAGCGTGGTGTAGAGCTGGGCCGGGACCCGCAGCAGGGCCAGGCTGGAGAGTTTGGCGCTGGCGCCGATCAGGCCGAGCAGGACGGCGACCAACAGCGACAACACGGACAGCTTGATGGTCATCCAGGTGCCTTCCAGCAGCAGGGGGCCGAAACCCTTCAGGCTGAAGGCGGAAAGCCCTAGGGTTTGCAAGAATTCTTCGAACATAAATCAGGGACCTGTGGCGATAAAAAAGCGCCCATCGAAGATGGGCGCCAGAGCATTACTTACCGCTGTAGAGATTCAGGTCGCCGAAGTGCTTTTTCTGGATGGTGGCGTAGGTGCCATCATCGTGTAACGCTTTGATACCTTTATCGAGGAGGGCCTTGAGGTCTTTGTTACCTTTCGAGATGCCGACGGCGGTCTTGGCTGGCAGCAATGGGCTGTCCACCGGCTTGCTGACTTCGTAATCCGCGCCTTGTGGCGACTTGAGGAAGCCCAGTTCGGCTTGCAGCATGTCCTGGATCGACGCATCGAGACGCCCGGAGATCAGGTCGGCGTAGACCTGGTCCTGGTTCTGGTAGGCCTGGGTCTTGACCCCGGCCTTGTCCAGCACGGCCTTGGCGTAGGCTTCCTGGATGGTGCCTTGCTCGTAGCCGACGGTCTTGCCCTTGAGGGAAGCGAGGTCTTCGCTCAGGCCTGCGCCTTTTTTGAACACGAAGGAGGTCGGGCCGGAGAACAGTTCGTTGGAGAAGTCGATGACCTTTTCACGGGCCGGGGTGACGGTCATGGAAGAGATCACACCGTCGAATTTGTTGGCTTTGAGGCCAGGGATCATGCCGTCGAAGTCACTTTCTACCCATTTGCACTTGACCTTGAGCTCGGCGCAGATCGCATTCCCGAGGTCGATATCGAAGCCCACCAGGCTGCCGTCGGCGGCTTTGGATTCAAAGGGGGCATAGGAGGGGTCGACGCCAAAACGCAGTTCTTTGTATTCCTTGGCCAGCGCGGAACCGGCGGCCATGCAGAGAGCCAGTGCAGAAAGGGTCAGCAATGCTTTTTTCATTATTCAATCCCTAAAAACCAATATGAGCGCTTGTGGCGCATGGGTACTGTTACTGGAATGCAGCAGACTTAATGAAAGTAGCAATTTCCGAACCAGAGTCCCGAACAAGTGTTTTAAAAGGTGGCACGAGTGGTTTGCCGGTGCGACCCGTGCGCCGAAATCGGGCATGCGTCCGGCGCTGCATCAATAAGGTGCAAACCGCGGCTGACAGGGGTTCAGCCCAATAGATCCTGGAGGGTGGCGAGGCTGTCGGCGTCTTCGACGCGCTTGTCCTGGCGCCAGCGCAGCATGCGCGGGAAGCGCACGGCAATCCCGCTTTTATGGCGCTTGGACAGGGCGATGCCCTCGAATCCCAGCTCGAACACCAGGCTTGGGGTAACACTGCTCACCGGGCCGAACTTCTCGACTGTGGTCTTGCGCACGATGCTGTCGACTTTGCGCATCTCTTCATCGGTCAGCCCGGAATAGGCCTTGGCAAACGGCACCAGGTTGCGCTCGCTGGCGCCGGGCGGGCCATCCCACACGGCAAAGGTGTAATCGCTGTAGAGACTGGCGCGCCGGCCATGGCCGCGCTGGGCGTAAATCAGCACCGCATCGACGCTGAACGGCTCGACCTTCCACTTCCACCACACGCCCATGTCCTTGGTCCGGCCCACCCCATAGAGCGCATCGCGGGCCTTGAGCATCATGCCCTCCACCCCCAGGCTGCGGGACGTATCGCGCTGGCGCGCCAGGTCGAACCAGTCCCGGCCCTGCACAACCTCGGAGGACAACAGCAGCGGGCTGGCGCAATCCTTGATCAACTGCTCGAGTTGGCTGCGGCGCTGCGCCTGGGGCTGGTTGCGCCAGTCCTGGCCTTGCCACTCCAGTAGGTCGTAGGCCAGCAGCACCACCGGGGCGTCGGCGAGGATCTTCTTGCTCACATTGCGTCGACCAATGCGCTGTTGCAGCAGGGCAAAGGGCTGCACTGACGGGGCCGGCACCGCGCCGGGCACGGCGTTATCCGGCGCGGGCGCTTTCCAGACCACGATCTCGCCGTCGATGACCGTGCCATCCGGCAGGCGCTGGCCCAGGACCAGCAGTTCGGGAAAGCGTTCGGTGACCAGCTCTTCGCCCCGGGACCAGATCCACAGCCGGCCCTCGCGCTTGACCAGTTGCGCGCGGATGCCATCCCACTTCCATTCCACTTGCCAGTCGCTGACCGGACCCAGCAGCGCCTCGAAGTTTTCCACCGGCTGGGCCAGGGCGTGCGCCAGGAAAAACGGGTAAGGCTGGCCACCGCGTTGTGCGTGCTCATCGGCCGACTCCGGGGCGATCAGCTTGAGGTAGCTGGCGGCGTCGGGGTGGTGCGCCAAATCGGTGTAGCCCACCAGGCGCTGCGCCACCCGTTTGCTGTCGAGCCCGGCCATGGCCGCCAGGGCCCGGGTCACCAGCAGTTTGGAGACGCCGACGCGAAAGCTGCCGGTGATCAACTTGATGCACAGCATCAGGCTTGGCCGGTCCAGTTGCGCCCAGAGTCGGGGCAGTTGTGCGGCCAGGGTCTCGGCCGGTGCGCCGCGCAAGGGCAGGAGTTTGTCCTCGATCCACCGGGCCAGGCCTTCGTTCGAGCCATGGGGGGATTCGGGCAGCACCAGGGAGATGGTTTCCGCGAGGTCGCCAACGGCCTGGTAGCTTTCTTCGAACAGCCAGGGCTCAAGCCCGGACAGGGTCATGGCCAGCTCGCGCAGGGTGCGGGTCGGCACCAGTTGCCGGGGCCGGCCGCCGGACAGAAAGTACACCGCCCAGGCCGCATCTTCCGGCGCCGCCTGGGCGAAGTAGGCCTGCATGGCGGCCAGTTTGGCGTTGCTCGAGGTGGTGGCGTCCAGGTCGGCGTAGAGGCTGGCAAAGGCTTTCATGGCGCGCCCTCGGTGGCGGGTTCCGGGGTGGGGTTGTCGTCTTCGTCATCGCCGTATTCGGTGCTGAAGCCCTGGGCGTCCAGGCCCTGCTCGCACAGGTAACGCACCAGCACCGCGACTGAGCCGTGGGTCACCAGCACCCGTTGCGCGCCGGTCTGTTGGATGGCCCACAGCAGCCCGGGCCAGTCGGCATGGTCAGACAGCACAAAACCGCGATCGACGCCGCGCCGCCGGCGGGTGCCACGCAGGCGCATCCAGCCGCTGGCAAAGGCATCGCTGTAGTCGCCAAAGCGCCGCATCCAGCTGCTGCCGCCGGCCGAGGGCGGGGCCAGTACCAGTGCCTGGCGCATCAGCGGGTCGTTCTTGTCGACATCGCCGGCGTACAGGGTCGGCGGCAGATGGACGCCACCTGCGCGATACACCTGGTTCAGTGGCTCCACCGCGCCGTGGACCAGGATCGGCCCGAGGCCGGCATCGATGCCGTGGAGAATGCGCTGGGCTTTGCCGAACGAGTAACAGAACAACACGCTGGCCTTGCCGGCGGCGATGTTGCCCTGCCACCACTGATTGATCTCGGCAAAGATTTCGGCCTGCGGCTGCCAGCGATAAATCGGCAGGCCAAAGGTCGACTCGGTAATAAAGGTATGGCACCGCACCGGCTCGAACGGCGCGCAGGTGCCATCGGGCTCGACCTTGTAGTCACCGGAGGCGACCCAGACTTCGCCGCGGTATTCCAGGCGCACCTGGGCCGAGCCCAGCACATGGCTGGCGGGGTGAAAACTCAAGGTCACGCCGTGGTGCAGCAGGCGTTCGCCGTAGTCGAGGGTTTGCAGGTTGATGGCCGGGCCCAGGCGCGAGCGCAGGATGCCTGCCCCCGGGGTTGCGGCCAGGTAATGCTGATTGCCGCCGCGGGCATGGTCGCCATGGGCGTGGGTAATCACGGCGCGCTCGACCGGGCGCCAGGGGTCGATATAGAAATCCCCGGCCGTGCAGTACAAACCTTCAGGGCGCGCAATCACAAGGTCCATGGAAAGTGCCAGGAGCAGTGGGCTTGCTAAGTAGGAGGCGGGCGGCGCGGGAGAAGTTCGATCGAGTATGGGGGGAGGGCGTGGCTCAAGGCCGGACGCCCGCCCGGCATTGGAATGCCGGGCGGGCAGGGCGGCTTACTTGCCGGGGACCAGGGTCAGGCGGGTCTTGCCGTAGCTGCGCTCGAAGTTCTGCGGTTGCAGCGGCAGGCTCAGGTACTGGCCCTTGAGCCACGGGTCGATGGCGTTGGCGTAGTGCGGGCTGGCCGGGTTGCCGGACTGGCCGCTGCTGTTGACGCCCATCAGCGGCTCGCTCTGACCGAAGTCGACGATAAAGCGCAGTGCGGGCGTGTCGGTCACCGCGAAGTCCTGGCCCCAGCGGTAGGCGCCGCCGTTCAGGGTGCTGTGGTCGCCGCCCATTTGCAGTGGGCCACGGATGGTTTGGCCGCTGCTGTTGGTCCAGCTGTAGCTGTGCAACTTACCCCACTGCCAGGCTTTGCGGTCAGCGCCGAGCTGGGTTTCGCCAGCGCTGATGGCGGCGGCCAGGCTGCGGGCGAGGATTGCCGGCTTGTCTTCCTTTTGCGCGGTGCGCGAGTCATCCCAGAACGGGCTGTCTTCTTCGCCGAGCAGGTGCGCGGCCTGGGCCGAGTAGGACAATGTGCCGTTGGCGACAAAGGCTTTCCAGGTGGCGCTGGTGGATGGGCCGAGCTTGTCGAGGAAGATCTGCTTGGCGCTTTCCTGGAGGAACAGCTCGTAGATCGCCGCATCCGCCGAGCCGGCGCTGAGCTTGCCATCAAACGCCAGCAAGCGGCTGTAGGCTTCGCGCGCTTTGCTGCGGTCGGCTTCAGGCAGGGCGTCGATGGCTTTTTTCAGCGGCTGGGACATGCCCGGCGCTTCGAACATTTTCTTCAGCTTGGCGGCAAAGGTGGTGCCCTGGTCGTATTGCAGGGCGATCAGGCTGCGGCTGTCCTGCTTGCCGCTGGAGGCCAGTTGCGCCATGCGCTCGCCGCGCTCCGGGGCGTGCCAGGAGTTGGACAGTTGCATGCCGTAGCCCTGGGTGATGATCCGCTGGTTGGCGGTGCCGAGCCAGCCCTGGGCCGGGTCCTGGTCGTAGGGGTGGAGCATCGGGTCGGCGTAACCGTCCCAGTCGTAGCGCCCGTCCCAGCCTGGCGAAGGCAGCAGGCCCTGGCCTTCACGGCGGTTGGGGAAGCGCCCGGTGACTTGCCAGCCGATATTGCTGGCATCGGCGAACACCATGTTCAGCGCGATGGCGCGGATCTCGCGGCTGGCATCCGAGGCCTTCTCGACGTTTTGCGCCCGGGACAGGTCGAAGAACGCGTCCAGGCTCTTGTCGTCCTTGAGGTCCGGCATCTGTAGGGCCAAACCGTAGCCGCTGGCGAGGGTTGTGCCCTGGCCGCTGTTGAGCAGGGGCCCGTGGCGGGTTTCGTACACGGCTTCGCGAATCGGCCGTTGGCCTTTGACGAAAAAGGTCTCGTTGCGCACGCCGGCCGGCTGCCATTTGCCGCCCGCCAGGTAGTACAGGGCGTTGCCCTGGAACTTGAGTTTTTCCAGGAACAGGTCCTGGTTGTCGCCGTTGACTGCGCTCAGGCTCCAGGCCACCTTGCCGTTGAAGCCCTGGATTATCGCCGGCAGGCCGGCAATCGAAGCGCCGGCTGCCTGGTACTTCGGTGCGCGGATCTGCACGTAGTTCCAGGCCTGCATGTGGCTGTCGGCGGCCAGCAGGCTGCGGCCACTGCGGCTGCGCTGCGGGGCGATGGCCAGGTTGCTGGCGCTGGTGATGCCCAGCGGGTTGAGCGCGCTCAGGCGCTCGGCGGCCCCGCTGATTTGCGCCAGGCCCGGCACATTGAGGGCGATGCCCTTGAGTTTTTCTGCCTCGGCAAATGGCAGCGGCTCGTCCGGGTAGCTTGGGGTCAGCCAGGCCAGCTTGTCGGCGCCGACTTTCTGCGCCAGTACCAGGGCGTTGATTTCTTCTTGCAGGTTGGCCGACTGGCCGAAATTCAGCAGGCAAAAGATCAGCGCCGAATCTTCGGGTTTCCAGTACTCAGGCTTGTAGCCGGTGGCCGCGAGGTCCGGCGGCAGCTTGTCGCGGTAGCGGAACAGGTAGGCGTTGACGCCGCGGGCATAGACCTCGAAGAAGCGTTTGATGCGTGGCGAGGAGGCTTTGTACAGCTCGTCGGCGCTCTTTTTCAGGTTGACGCTGCGCATCAGGCGGTCGACGTCCAGCACTTCGGCGCCGGACATTTCTGCCAGGCGGCCCTGGGCCAGCAGGCGCAGGGTCACCATTTGATGGATGCGGTCGCTGGCGTGCACGTACCCCAGGGTAAACAGCGCATCGTGGAAGCTGTTGCTCTCGATCAGCGGCATGCCCATGGCATTGCGCCGCACCGAAACGTTCTGCGCCAGGCCCTTGAGCGGCTGCACGCCGGAGGAGGGGGGCACGGTGTCCTGGGTGTTCCATGACTGGCAACCGGCCAGGCTGAGAACGCCGGCCACTGCCGCGGCAACGCCGAACCGGGGAAGAAAATGTGTGAGGGCTGGCGAGGCCATGGCAAAGCTCCTGCGGGGGTAGCGTCAATAAAGGCGCTACGTTAGTGAGCAGGCGAGTGCCGCGCAAGCCGGGGCAGCGGGTATTTGTGCTTTGCCGGGCAAATAGCGATCGAAGGCAGGCGCGTCTGGGTTCAGCGGGACGCGGCCTGCCGGCAATGGGGCGATTGCGCCGGGGTATCAGCTCGGGTTGACCCGCTGCACGATGGCATAGGCGCGTTCGGTGGCGGGTCGCGCCTGGATGCGGTTGAACCAGCGCTGCACATGGGGGAAGTCCTCCAGGTGCTGGCTCTGCTTCTTGTAGGAAGCGATCCAGGGATAGATCGCCATGTCGGCAATGCTGTACTCGCTGCCGGCAACGAAGTCGCGGTCGGCCAGGCGCCGGTCCAGCACCCCATACAGGCGCGCGGTTTCGTCGATGTAGCGCTTGATCGCGTAGGGGACTTTCTCCGGGGCGGCGTGGCTGAAGTGATGGTTCTGGCCCGCCATCGGCCCCAGCCCGCCCATTTGCCAGAACAGCCACTGCAGGGCCTCCTGGCGTCCGCGCAGGTCCTTGGGCAGGAACTGCCCGGTCTTTTCTGCGAGGTACAAAAGGATCGCCCCGGACTCGAACAGCGACAGCGGCGCGCCGCCATCCTCGGGCTGGTGATCGACAATCGCCGGGATCCGGTTGTTGGGGGCGATCTTGAGAAAGTCCGGTTTGAACTGTTCGCCCTGGCCGATATTCACCGGGTGAACTTCATAGGGCAGGCCGGCTTCTTCGAGGAACAGTGAAATCTTGTGGCCGTTGGGGGTGGTCCAGTAATACAGGTCGATCATGGAGCTCTCCAGCTGGGACGGGTCTTCAAATAGGGACAGCAAACAATGGCATTAGGTCGTCCTGTTAGCGCGCGTCGGCTTGCCTGTAAGAGGAGGTGATGCTGAAGTGCGCAGAATTCAATGGCCCAACCCGGAGAAAACCAGCATGGAGCTCGATGCCAACGCAGCGCTGATTCTGATCGACCAGCAACAGGGGATCCTTCACCCCAAGCTCGGCCCGCGCAACAATCCCCAGGCCGAGGAGCGCATGGCCGAGCTTCTGGCCAGGTGGCGCCAAGCCGCGCGCCCGGTGATCCACGTGCAGCATCTGTCCCGTTCGCCGGATTCGGTGTTCTGGCCCGAGCAATCGGGGGTGGAGTTCCAGCCGCAGTTTGTGCCGGGAGTTGGTGAGGGGTTGATTCAGAAACAGGTGCCGGATGCATTCTCGGGCACCGGGCTGGAAGGGTTATTGCGCAAGGCGGGGATCGGGCAATTGGTCATCGTCGGCGTGGCCACCCACAACTCGGTGGAGGCAACGGCGCGTACCGCGGGCAATCTGGGGTTTGCGACCTGGGTGGTCGAGGACGCCTGCTACACCTTCGACAAACTCGACTTCTTTGGTCGGCCGCGTTCGGCGCATGAGGTGCACGGGATGTCCCTGGGTAACCTGCACGGCGAATATGCCACCGTGATCAATAGCGCTGAGCTTCTATAAAAGCCCGGTAACCATGACCACACGGTGCGGGTCGCACCGCGTGGTCATGGCTGCACAGGGGGATCAGTGCATCAAGCGCCGTGGCACTTCTTGAACTTCTTGCTGCTGCCGCATGGGCATGGGTCGTTGCGACCGACGTCTTTCAGGGTATTGCGCACCGGTTCCTGGGGCGCATGGTTGCAATGCGGACCGTGTACATGGCCATGGTCGTGATCATGAGCGTGGTGGTCATGATCGTGATCGTGGTTGCAGTCAGGGCCATGGACATGGGGTTGCTGGGTCATCGGTGTCACTCCGGAATAAAATCGCCGGGAATTATCTCGCCATTGCGCTTCAGGTGCACGTCATAGCCGATGAATAATCCGGTTTCCAACTCGCCTTCCAGGCGATAGGGGATGGGTTGTCGCGGGTTGCGCAGCAATTTCACCACATCGCGCACCTGAGGCCAGAGGTTGGTGCGCACCGCCACCTTGAAATAACCGCTGCTTTTGGGGCCCACGGTAAACCAGTGTTCGTGCTCGCCCTCGGCCAGCAGCAGGCGGTCGAGGTGGATCCGGTACGACAGGTGGCGCACCGTGAGGTCGGAGTCGTTGGGGTTGTCGACGCGAAACAGCAGGCGAAAGCGCTGCTCCAGCATATTGGCGCGAATCACTTCGACCTTGACCAGGTGCACCTGGGGATCGACGGTGTCATCGACGAACCAGGACGCGCACCCCGAGAGGCCTAGCACCCAAAGCAGGCTGATTGTCCTTAATACGCGCAGCTCAGAAACCATGCCATTACTCCGTTTGAACTCCCAGTCTAGCAACCGTGGGCGCGGGGTAAGGGGTGGGTTACGGTCAGGGGCTCAAGGGGTGAGGTAGCTGGCGCAGCATTTCTTGTATTTCTGCCCGCTGGCGCAAGGGCAGGCGTCGTTGCGGCCGGCCTTGAACCCGACTGTCGGGTCGATGAAGTACCAGTGGCCGTTGTTCTGTACGAACGAGGAGCGCTCGCGGTGGCTGTGCTCGCCGTTGCTGTCATGCCAGCGCGCGGTGAAGGTGACGAAGGCGTGTTCGGGCTGGCCGCCGAAGACTTCGGAGCTTTCCACCTCCAGCCCGAGCCAGGTGCTTTGAGCACTCCAGTCGCTGATGGCCTGGCGGTCGAGGCCGGCCTGCTGCACCGGCAGGGTGGTGGCCACCAGGTAGTCCACCAGGCCCAGGACATAGGCGCTGTAGCGCGAACGCATCAGCGCTTCGGCACAGGGGGCCGGATGGCCGGCGTGGTAATGGCCGCAGCAGGCATCCAGCAGGGTGCCGCTACCACAAGGACAAATCGACATACTCATTGCGTTACCACCAATACTTTCCGAAGTTTTCCGGGTTGGCCCAGAACCGTGAGTTGAGCCAGTCCGGCACTTGCTTGTATTCAAGCAGATCGTAGGTAAACAGGGTCAGCACCTGCTCCTCACGCTGGAAGCGTTCGCTGGCCTGCAATGCCAGGGAGAAGAAGTCCGTTTCCTGCCAGCCGCAGGCCGCCAGGTCGGCCAGTACCGCAATGCGGCTGGCGTTGAGGTTGCGGATCCCGCCGAGCAGGTTCAGGCCATCGCGCTTGGGCAGGTGTTCCAGGCAATCGACCACCACCGCCAGGTCGAAACGGCGTGCCGCCAGTTCCGCCGGCAAGGGGCCGGGCGCGGTTTGGGCAACCTGGCAGTCGGGGTGCGCCTGCTTGAAGGCGGCGAGGGCCGGGAAGTCGCTGGCGCCGATCAGCAGCAGGTGTTGTGGGGCATAGCGGTCCAGCAGCGCCGCCAGGGCTTGCTGGGGCGTGCGCGAAGAAATACCAGCAGTCATCGAAGATCCTCAATCAGAACTGCAGAGACTAGCGCGCCCGAACGCCCGGGCCTAGAGCGCTTGTCTCGAAATAGCCCAAGCCCCCAACAAATACAGGACCCAAACCGCCATGGCCTATTGCTGGCGCAGATTAAAAGCGCGGTCTTTACTCCCTGAATCGGCTCCGGGCCGATCCCCTACGGAGAACACCTTGATGAGCATAGTTCGCACAGCACTACCCTTGGTTCTGCTAACCAGTGTGTTGACTGGTTGCGCAGGTTTGCAGAAAACCGACTGGCCGACCTGTGCCGCCGTCGGGGGTGTCACCGGTGCGGCGCTCGGTGCGACCGAAAGCGCGTCCTGGGCCGGCGGTGGCGCCTTGGTGGTAGGCGGCCTGGCCGGTGCCTATTGCTGGGTGCACGGCGATGGCGACGAAGACGGCGACGGCGTGCCGGACAGCCGCGACAAGTGCCCGCACACGCCTAAAGGCGTGCCGGTCGATGCCAATGGCTGCCCACCGGTTCCGGTGGCGGTGGTCGAAGAGGTCGTAGTGGTCAAGGAAGAAACCATCGTCATCCGCGATGTGCACTTCGAGTTCGACTCGGCCAGGCTGACCGGTGCCGATAAAACCAAGCTCGACACCATCGCCACACGCCTGAAGCAGGAAGCCGCGTCGGCGCAACTGCGCGTGACCGGGCACACCGACAGTGTTGGTAGTGATGCCTATAACCTGCGGCTTTCGGAGAAACGTGCGCATTCGGTAACCGATTACCTGATCAACGCCGGCGTGCCACGCAGCAGCTTCGTCTCGGTGTCCGGTGCCGGTGAAAGTCAGCCCGTGGCCGACAACAAAACCGCTGAAGGTCGCGCCCTGAACCGGCGCACGGAAATCAAGATCAACCGCTGATCCTTCTATATAAGCAGCCTTGCCCCTTGGTGGCCGTGATGGCGGCTATCCAGGGGCTTTCCCCTGTTTGGTGCCCCCCGCAGCGGTTTGCCGCTGGTCCTTGACCCTGTATGTCGAAGAATTTTTTCCAGGCGCTGGCTAATTCCCGGGATTAGTCGTTACTGTGCGCGCAAAGAAAAATTCACATAGGGGGAGCGTATGAAGGTCTTTTGGGGGCTGGGGAAAATCTTGACCCTGGTGTTCTGGCTGGTGGTGCTGATCAACCTGGCCAAGCCGTTGATCAATCCGCTGCATTTATTGGTCAATCTGGCGGGCAGCCTGCTGTTGCTCACCCATTTGCTGGAGCTGGTGCTGTTCAACGGCAGCCTCAAAGGTCGCAGCAACCCTTGGCGGGATCGCCTGCAGATCCTGTTGGTGGGGATTTTTCATCTGCAAGGCATCCCCCATTCGCCCCGCCTGGAGGCCGATCATGCGTAAATTCTGCCTGCTGGCGCTGCTGTGCAGCCCCCTGGCCGTGGCCCAAGTGGTGACGGTGGAAACCAACTCCCTGATGCGCTTGCCCAACACCACCAGCACCCTGCAACTGGAGCGCCTGGAGGTGTCCGACTACGGCACCTTGTTGATCCCGTCCAATGTCACCGAGCTTCAGGTCGGTGAGCTGCGCCTGGGCCGTGAGGCTCGGATCGCCATTGTCCCCGCCGAACAGGCATTGCAACTGAAGGTGCGGCATGCCGAGCTGGAACCGGGCAGCCAGATCACCTCGCGCGGTGCCCCGGGCACTTATCAAAAACCGGCCAAGGCCGGGCGCAATCTTGCGTTGCGCATTGAATCGCTGAATGGCCCGGAGTTGTCGGTGGATGCCCGTGGCGGTGCCGGGGCTCCGGGGTTTGTCGGCCTGGATGGGGCCAACGGCCAGGAACCGGGCTGCACCTGGGGCCAGGCCGGGCGCGGTGCCGATGGCGACAACGGCGGCGATGGCCGTCCGGGCGCGCCGGGGGCACAGGTTCGGGTGGAACTGCCCCGTGACTATCCGGCCGAGCAGATCAAGGTCGTGGTCGATGGCGGCGCTGGCGGTCTGGCGGGGCCTGCGGGCAAGCCGGGCGCGGGTGGCAAGTCCAAGGGCTGCTACGTCTATCGTGCCGACGGTGGCAAGAGTGGCCGCCCGGGAGCTGAAGGCCAGCCGGGGCCCGCAGGGCCAGCGGGTTCGGTGACGCTGCAGCGGTTGTAAGGCAGGCGCGCGCCTGCCAGGGCGTTAATCCGGGCCGGTACGTTTCCTTACACGTACCGGCCCGTTTTCGTACCGGCCCTAGAACATCGGCCGCGCCGCAGCCAAGGCCACCAGCACCAGGCCGATAATCAGGTTGCAGCCCACCAGGCGGCGGATCTTGCCCAGAGCCGCAGCGCCTGCCGGCCAGTCCTCGGCCACCACCGCGTTACGCAGCTCCGGCAACTGCAGCGACTGGATGCGGATAAACAGCGCGGTCATCACCAGGTACAGGCCGATCATCACCTGCACATAACGCGGTGCGGTCTCGAAGCCGTTGAAGCGCAGCTGGATCAGGCCGACGCCGCTGATCGGCAAAACCACCACCGCGACCCAGACCCAGACAAAAAAACGCTGAAACACTTGTATCCAGAGCTTCAGGCGCGCCGGGCCTTCAAGTGCCGCCCCAGCCGCCGGACGCAACACCATCCAGGCGAAAAACATGCCGCCGACCCAGACCAGGGCCGCCAGGACATGCAGGGTGTAAGCAAGGGCAAAGGCTGTCATTCGGGTACTCCGTTCTGCGCGGGATGAATTAGCGGGTTATGATAGCGGCCGATCCGAACCACTGAAAATTTATCCAGCGTTTTTCGCGCCCAAAGACCATGATCAGCAACGAACTCAAAACCACGATCCAGGGCGCCTACTCGCGTTTTCTCGAAGCCAAGAGCCTCAAGCCGCGTTATGGCCAGCGCCTGATGATCGCCGAAGTGGCCAAGGTCCTTGGCGACATCGATACCGATGAAGAAGGTCGGCGCAGTGGCGACCCCGCCGTAGTGGCCGTGGAAGCCGGCACCGGTACCGGGAAAACCGTGGCCTACAGCCTGGCCGCCATCCCCACCGCCAAGGCCGCCGGCAAGCGCCTGGTGATCGCCACCGCGACCGTCGCCCTGCAGGAGCAGATCGTCTACAAAGACCTGCCCGACCTGATGCGCAACAGCGGGCTGAATTTCACCTTCTCCCTGGCCAAGGGCCGCGGGCGCTATATGTGCCTGTCCAAACTCGACATGCTGCTGCAGGAAGGCCACGCGCAAACCGCCACGGCCCAGTTGTTCGAGGAAGAAGGCTTCAAGATCGAAGTCGATGAAGCCAGCCAGAAGCTGTTCACCAGCATGATCGAGAAACTCGCCGGCAATAAATGGGACGGCGACCGCGACAGCTGGCCCACCGCCCTCGAAGACTCCGACTGGACGCGCCTGACCACCGATCACAGCCAGTGCACCAATCGCCATTGCCCGAACTTCGGCCAGTGCGCCTTCTACAAGGCCCGTGAAGGCATGGGCAAGGTCGACGTGATTGTCACCAACCACGACATGGTCCTGGCCGACCTGGCCCTGGGCGGTGGTGCCGTGCTGCCTGACCCGCGTGACACGCTGTACGTGTTCGACGAAGGTCACCACCTGCCGGACAAGGCCATCGGCCACTTCGCCCACTACACCCGTCTGCGTTCCACCGCCGATTGGCTGGAGCAGACCGCCAAGAACCTGACCAAGCTGCTGGCCCAGCATCCGCTGCCGGGCGACCTCGGCAAGCTGATCGAGCAGGTGCCGGAGCTGGCGCGGGAGATCAAGACCCAGCAGCAGTTCATGTTCACCGCCTGCGAACAACTGGCCGACTTCAAGACCGGCGAAGACATGGAGGGCCGCGAGCGGCCGCGCCATCGGTTTGTCGGTGGGGTCATCCCCGAGCACATGCGCGAGATGGGCATCGAGCTGAAGAAGGGCTTTTCGCGCCTGACCGACCTGTTCACCCGCCTCACCGACCTGCTCAAGGAAGGCATGGATGGCGAGGTCAATATCGGCATCGCCAGCAACCAGGCCGAAGAATGGTACCCACTGTTCGGCAGCCTGCTGTCCCGGGCCCAGGGCAACTGGGAGCTGTGGACCGCCTTCACCACCGAAGACCCGGAAGACAACCCGCCCATGGCCCGTTGGCTGACCCTGGCTGAAAGTGGCTCGTTGTTCGATATCGAGGTCAACGCCAGCCCGATCCTGGCGGCGGAAATGCTCCGGCGTAACCTGTGGAACGTGGCCTATGGCGCCTTGGTGACTTCGGCCACCCTGACGGCCCTCGGCACGTTCGATCGGTTCCGCATGCGCGCCGGCCTGCCGAAAAAAGCCGTGACCGCCGTGGTCCCCAGCCCCTTCCATCACGCCGATGCCGGCGTGCTGCGGGTCCCGGACCTCAAGGCCGACCCGCGGGACGCGCCGGCCCATACCGCGGCCATCATCCGCGACCTGCCGGAACTGGTGGAAGGCTCGCGCGGCACCCTGGTGCTGTTCTCCTCGCGCAAGCAAATGCAGGACGTGTTCGACGGCCTGGACCGCGACTGGCGCAAGCAAGTGTTCATTCAGGGCAACCTGTCGAAGCAGGAAACCCTGAACAAGCACAAGGCGCGGGTCGACGGTGGTGAATCCAGCGTCCTGTTCGGCCTGGCCAGCTTCGCCGAAGGCGTGGACTTGCCCGGGGCCTACTGCGAGCACGTGGTGATCGCCAAGATCCCGTTCTCGGTGCCGGATGATCCGGTTGAGGCCGCGCTGGCGGAGTGGATCGAGGCCCGGGGCGGCAATCCGTTCATGGAAATCTCGGTGCCCGATGCCTCGCTCAAGCTGGTCCAGGCCTGCGGTCGCCTGCTGCGTACCGAGCAGGACCGCGGCACCATCACCCTGTTGGACCGGCGCCTGGTCACCCAGCGCTACGGCAAGGCTATCCTCAATGCCTTGCCGCCGTTCCGGCGGGAAATTTCTTGAGCGCGGTCTGCTGATTTGCTTCCCGCGCTGTCTATTTCATGTCACCGATTCAACACCGGCCGTTTATCGGTCATTAGGGAGAACCTGGTTCATATGATTCGCCGTTCGTTGCCCGCCGTATTGGCTCTGATGTTCGCCGCGCCGCTGCTTGCCGCGCCTGCCGGACAGCAGACGCTGTTCAACTTTGTCCGGCCCGCGGCTGTGGTCCAGGTGACGACACAGGATGCCGGCCTGCCGCAATCCAACGCAGAGCAAACGGCCGAAGGTGAAGTGCTGCGGCGGGTCACCTTCAACCCGGCGGCGCAGCCGAGCCTGCGCCTGAGCCCGCAAAGTGGTGCCTGGGACTGGTCGCAATCGGGAATGATGAGCCTGCGCATCCAGAGCGCGATGAACTGGGCCCTGACCCTCTACGTGACAATCCAGAGCAATGACGGCAAGAGCCTGGTCAGCCGCATCGACCTGCCGGCCGGCCCGGCGCAAACCCTGTTGGTGCCTCTGGTGGCCAGTTCGCCGTTGAGCCAGGGCATGAAGGCCGGGCCGCCGATGCCGACGACCGTTGAAGGGCAGCGCATTCTGCTGGCCAGCAGCCAGGGTGAGCTGGATCGCAGTCAGGTGGTGTCGGTCACCCTGTCGATGGAACAACCCAAGGCCGCCCAGAGCATTCTGCTTGAGCGTTTCGGCGTGCAGGACGGCGAGGGCGTGGTCAAGGCGGTCTACGGTTCGCTGGTGGATGGCTACGGCCAGTCGACTCGCGCCCGCTGGCCGGAAAAAATCAGCAGCGACGATCAGTTGAAGAGCGCAGCGAGCAAGGAACAGCAGCAGCTCAAGACCTGGCTGGCCGAGCGCGAACGCAGTGCCCTGGACAAATTCGGCGGCTGGGACAAGGGTGCACCGTTCAAGGCCAGCGGGTTTTTCCGCACCGAGAAGCGTGACGGGCGCTGGTACCTGGTTACCCCCGAAGGCCATCCGTTTTATTCCCTGGGGGTCAATGCGGTCACGGCCGAGAACAGCCAGACCTATATAGCCGGCCGCGAATGGATGTTCCCGGCCCTGCCCAAGCCCGGTGAGCCCCTGGCCGGTTTTTACGGCGAGGGCGATAACCGTGGCGGCAACGGCGCCGACCAGGGCCGCGCTTTTAATAGCGGCCGCTGGTACGACTTTTATGCGGCCAACGTGCAGCGCACCTACGGCGTGCCGTGCGCAGCCGGCAGCGAAACCCAGCCCGGGAACGCCGATGCGGCCAAGGCCGAGGCCCGGCAGGCGCACCAGACTGCCGCGCCCGCCACTGCGCCGACCGCGCCGTGCGCCCCGGAGGCCCTGGATACAAAACGCTGGGTCAGCCACACCCAGGATCGCTTGCAGGCCTGGGGCTTCAACACCGTCGGTAACTGGAGCGCCTCGGCGCTTGAAGATAAAGCCCGGGTGCCTTACACCTTGCCGCTGTCGATCGTCGGCGACTACGCCAGCATCAGCACCGGCAGCGACTGGTGGGGCGGCATGCCCGACCCGTTCGACCCGCGTTTTGCCATGGCCACCGAGCGTGCGGTGGCCATCGCCGCCCGCGACCATCGGGATGACCCCTGGCTGATCGGCTACTTTGCCGACAACGAACTGGCCTGGGCCGGTCCTGGCGATGGCCCGAAAGCCCGCTATGCCCTGGCCTACGGCACCTTGCGCATGACCACCGACGTGCCGGCCAAACGGGCGTTCCTCAAGCAGTTGCGCGACAAATACCGTAACCAGGCCGGCCTGTCGAAGGCCTGGGGCATTGATCTGCCCGCCTGGGAGCTGATGGAAGACCCGGGTTTCGAGCCGCCGCTGCCAAACCCCGAGCACCCGGAAATCGAAGCCGACTTCAAATACTTCCAGAAGGTGTTTGCCGATACCTACTTCAAGACCATCTCCGATTCGCTGAAGTGGCATGCGCCGAACCACTTGCTGCTGGGCGGTCGTTTTGCCATCAGCACCCCGGAGGCCGTGACCTCCTGTGCCCAGTACTGCGACGTGTTGAGCTTCAACATGTACACCCTCAAGCCCCAGGACGGTTATGACTTCGCCCAACTGCGCAGCCTGGACAAGCCGGTACTGATCACCGAATTCAACTTCGGCTCCCGTGACCGTGGCCCGTTCTGGGGTGGCGTGACCGAATTGGCCCGTGAAGAAGATCGCGCGCCGGCCTATGCCAACTTCCTCAAGCAGGCGATCAGCGAGCCGTCGATTGTCGGTGTGCACTGGTTCCAGTACCTCGACCAGCCGGTGACCGGTCGCCTGCTGGATGGCGAGAATGGCCACTTCGGTCTGGTGGGCATCACCGACCTGCCGTTCCAGGGGTTCGTCGACAGTGTGCGCAAGAGCAACCTGCTGACCGTCAATCAGTTGGGCGCCGAGGTCGAAAAGGCCAAGGCTGAAGCCGACAAGGCTGCCGCTGCCGAAAGCCATGGTGGCGACGGCGGCAAAAAGGCTCACGACAGCAAGGAAGGCGCTGCCGGCCACGCAGGCGGGCATTCCGGCAACGGTCATTGATCACGAGGGGGCAGCTTGCAGGCTGCCCCTTTCGTATCCGCTGGCCCCTGGGCAAAACGCCTCGGGCGTCCCGGGTTCGCGCGAACTTGATCACCGGTGGCATCTGTTCCCAAAACCGCCTGGGGCTGAAACAATGCGCGCCACTTTGTAGAGCATGGGTTCGGAGGGAGTCACGGGTGCAGATTCAAGGTCATTACGAGCTTAAATTCGAGGCCGTGCGTGAAGCCTTCGCGGCCCTCTTTGAAGACCCCCAGGAGCGCGGCGCGGCGCTGTGCATTCAGGTCGGCGGTGAAACCGTGATCGACCTCTGGGCCGGTACTGCCGACAAGGACGGTGCCGAGGCCTGGCACAGCGACACCATTGCCAACCTGTTCTCCTGCACCAAGACCTTTACCGCAGTGACCGCGCTGCAACTGGTGGCCGAAGGCAAGCTCAAGCTGGACGCGCCGGTGGCGCAGTACTGGCCTGAATTCGCCGCCGCCGGCAAACAAGCCATCACCCTGCGTCAGTTGCTGTGCCATCAGGCCGGCCTGCCGGCGCTGCGCGAGATGCTCGCGCCGCAGGCGCTGTACGAATGGCAGACCATGGTTGACGCCCTGGCCGCGGAGCAACCCTGGTGGACGCCGGGTGAAGGTCATGGCTACGCCGCCATCACTTACGGCTGGCTGATCGGCGAATTGCTGCGCCGGGCCGATGGCCGGGGGCCAGGGGAGTCGATCGTGGCTCGCGTGGCCAAGCCATTGGGCCTGGATTTTCACGTCGGCCTGGCGGATTCGGAGTTCTACCGGGTGGCGCATATTGCCCGGGGCAAGGGCAATGTCGGTGATGCCGCGGCCCAGCGCCTGCTGCAGGTGACCCTGCGCGAACCCACGGCCATGACCACCCGGGCGTTTACCAATCCGCCGTCTATCATGACCAGCACCAACAAACCTGAGTGGCGACGCATGCAGCAGCCGGCGGCCAATGGGCATGGCAATGCCCGCAGCCTGGCCGGTTTCTACAGCGGCCTGCTCGATGGCAGCCTGCTGGAAGCGGACATGCTCGACGAGTTGACCCGTGAGCACAGCATTGGCATGGACAAGACCCTGCTGACCCAGACCCGTTTCGGCCTGGGCTGCATGCTGGACCAACCGGATGTGCCGAACGCGACCTTTGGCCTGGGTGCCCGGGCCTTTGGTCACCCGGGGGCGGGCGGCTCCAGCGGTTTTGCTGACCCGGAGCATGATGTGGCCTTCGGTTTTGTGACAAATACCCTGGGGCCTTATGTATTGATGGATCCGCGGGCGCAGAAGCTGGCGAGGGTTTTGTCGGATTGTCTGTAAAAAGGTTGCTGTTAAGAACTTTTTTGCTTAAACATGCTGGAATAGCTGCAAGGTGGAACCTTGTGGCTTTTATAATTTCCAAGCGTCTGTTTACGGGTCGTTCAGACCGTAATTATTTATCTCATTTTGTGGATATCCCATGTCGTCGAACAAGTCTTTAGCCCTGGCCATTTGCCTCACAGTTACCGGTTGTGCTCAAACGCCACAAAATGACGCAGAAGGTGGCCATTGGTGGTCGTTCGGTTCCGATAAGGCGACCAACAACAGCGCCGCAGAACCTGCACAAAAAGCACCGGTGGCTGCGGCCCCGGCTCCAGCTCCGGCGGCAAAACCTGCACCAGCAGCCCCAGCCGGCAAGGCCACGGCCGCTGCCAAG
>NZ_ATLP01000074.1:0-121437 GCF_000416215.1 Pseudomonas sp. CF161 | reverse complement strand
CGGGGACCGTGGGCGCCGCGGCGGCGCCGGCGGCACCAATGGCGGCCAGGGTCGTCGGGCTGACGTTGGCCGTGGTGGTGCTGACCACCGGGCCACGCGAGTGATAGTTCATGAAGTACAGGCCGTACTCGGTGTCATCGCCGAGCCAGCGCAGGGCCGCGCCCCATTGCCCGGAGTCACGGGCATCACGGTCGCCGCCACGGGGCAGGATCACCCCCTCACGGGTGACCTGGAAGCCCTGGCCAAAGGCCGCCGCCACCGGTTGCAAACCCGCCACCCCCGGGCTGCCGACGGTGTAGCCGGTGGTGCAACCGTCCGCCACCACATCGTTGCCGAAGAAGGTGCCGCAGTTGTCGACCACGGTCTGGTCCCACTCCAGCTGGTAAAACCCTTCGACCGTCAGTTGGTTGGTCAGGCCCTGGGACGCAAACAGCATATTGACCGGGACCAGCCCTTCCTTGATCTCGGCCCCCGGCCGGCGGAATGCCGAAACGTCCACCGGGTTAATGCTGTTGATGGAGTTGCCGATAAAGGTGCTCTCACCCCAGCTGACCACCTGCTTGCCGGCGCGCACGGTGCCCGGCAGGTCGGCAATGGAATAGTTGTGGTAGACAAAGGCGTCGAGGATCTGCGCCCCGGACGACTTGGCGCCCTCCTTGCGGTTGTGGTCGCTGATGGGCTTGAACTCGCGGTCTTCGTCCTTGAGTTCGAAGTCGTACCAATACTTGCCGCGCACGAACACACCGCTGTCGCCGTACTTGAGCTCCAGGTCATGCAGGCCCTTGAAGATTTTCGAGAAGGTCTCGCCCTTCTTGAAGTTCAGGCGTCCGTCATCACCGGTGGACGACTGGGCGGTGCCGCCATTGACGGTCCCCACGTAATCCTTGTCGGCATTGCGCATGCCCCAGCTGGCGCCGACGGACAGCGATGAATCGAAGTGCCCTTCGATCTCGCCGATATTGAACGCGACCGCTTGCGCCTGGCCGCAGCAGCCCATGGCCACCGCGACGGCCAGGGCCTGCGGCGTGAAGATGGCGCGCATTGTTGTTTTTGTCATGCGTCTTCCCCGGTGAGTGACAGAAGGCCTCACCCTACTGCCGCGACAGGGGAGCGATAAGCGCACCAAGGAGGTATTCGTGTTGTCGCTCGAAAGGATGACGGCCCCCGCCGCACGGGGCGTTGCGCGGCGTATCCACGGGCTGGATGGCGGCCCATCAGGAACATGGATTGCGCCATCGCGGGGCGCGCTCGGCCTGTCTGCACCACTGTTGCTCAGGCTGTAACAGTCCTTGTCCTGATTCGCTATTTTTCCCCGTCGAGCCACCCCTTACTATGGCCTCGCTCTCAAGGCAAAGCGCCTTGCCAAGCCCCTTCAACGTGCGAGTTGGGCACGTTTGAATCGACCGTTTTCAACGGCTTTGAAGCACAGTATTCAGACCGTTACCCCGGGTTCACTGACGTTGATTTGTAGCTCCTTGATCTAACGTCTTACTTCGGCCGCTGCTCTTGCAGCGGCCTTTTTTATGCGCGCAATAAAAGGGCGAACAGGGGTCGGCTCACGCGGCGTCGTCGCCGTCGTAATGGAATTTGTGCAGCAGGCGATGGGCCACGGGGGTCAGCATCAGGCCGATGGCGGCAGCGAAGACGATGTTGGCGTAGAGCCCGTAACTGGCGAGAAACAGCTTGCCGCCGGGGGTCAGCGGCATGTTGGCGGGGCCGATTCCGCCGAGCATCATGGCGGCGTTGATCAGGGCGTCATGGATCGACATGCCCTCTTCGAAATACAGATGGCCGCCGATACCCAGGCCGATCGAGAACCCGATCAAGGCCATCACCATCAGGGCGTGAAGCAGCAACCGACGCAAAAACAACAGGCGGGATAACACGGGCTGATCTTTTGACTCGTACATAAACACCGCTCCTTGTGCATTCAATGCTCGCCGAGCATAGAGACGAATGCCTCAGGAGTACAACCGCCGGCCGGGCAGCGCCACATGGGCGAGGCCAGGCGCCGGCGGCGCGCTGCATCAGATCGCGTACTTTTGCAGATTCTGCATCATCTCCTTCAGCGCCTCGATGTTGTCCTGGGGGTGGGCCGCGCCTTCGAAGTCGCAGATCTGCTGCCAGTGGGCCGCCACGTCTTCAGGCGAAAACCCGACCCGTGGATCGAAGCCGGCCCCCAGGCTGCGCTCCCAGCGCACCTTGCCGATCCAGCCGCCGCCGACCTCGAACAACCCCGACGTCTCCTGGCAGTTTTCGCTGGCCAGGTACACCACCAGCGGGCTGACCAGCTCCGGTTTGAGCTGCTCGAAGACTTGCGGCGGAATCAGGCCTTCGGTCATGCGTGTACCGCCAGTGGGCGCGATGGCATTGACCAGGATGTTGTTCTTGCGGCCCTCAATGGCCAGGGTCCGGGTCAGGCCGTAGAGCCCCAGCTTGGCCATGCCGTAGTTGGACTGGCCGAAGTTGCCGTAGATACCCGAGGTGGACGCGGTAAAAATCACCCGCCCGTAAGCCTGCTCGCGCAAATGGGGCCAGGCGGCGCGGGTCACCTTGTAGGCGCCCTCGACGTGCACGCGGTACACCAGGTCCCAGTCGGCGTCCTCCATTTTGTGGAAGGTCTTGTCGCGCAGGATGCCGGCGTTGTTCACCACCACATCGACCCGGCCGAATACATCCAGGGCGTTCTGCACGATCTTGTCGCCATCGGTCACCGAGTCATGGTTGGCTTCGGCAATCCCGCCAGCTTCGCGAATCTGCGCCACGACGCGGTCCGCCGCCGAAGCATTGGCCCCCTCGCCCTGGGCCGAACCGCCGAGGTCGTTGACCAGCACTTTCGCCCCGTGCCTGGCGAACAGCAGCGCATGGGCCTGGCCCAGGCCGCCGCCGGCCCCGGTGACGATCACGACTTTATCTTCGAAGCGCACAGACTCACTCATACCGAACTCCAGCAGGACCCATGGACAATGGGCACGAGTGTCCGGCAGCCAGGCGGTGCCCACAACAAACCCGGCCAGGGCTGAATGGTGGGCAATAAGGCTGGGGGATGATTGAGCCAAATGCCCCAGGCGCCAGGCCCGGGGCACCCGGGTTCAGGAGCAGGCGAACTGGCGCGGCGGCAGTACCAGGTTCTCGCGAAAGGCCAGGTAGTGCTGGAGTACCTGCACCGGGGCCTCGGTCTGCGGGTAATGGCCGATCTCGGGCAGCAGCACGGTGTCCGGGTCGGGAATCAATTGACGATAGAGCTCCAGCATGTGCGCCCCGGAGACCGGGTCGAAGCCGCCGTCAATCAGCCGCAGGGGCACTTCACCGCGCTGCATGGCCCTGACCCAGCGGTCGCGCTGTACCCGCCGCTCGGGGATGTAGACGATCAGCTTGTGCAGGATCCGTGGCCCCTGGTTGCTTTGCACCAGGCTCCAGAAATCATCCAGGGCGCTTTCGCTGGGCCACGTGTGCGGCCCGAAAATCTGGGTAAAGCTCTTGACCAGCGCATCGCGACTGAACGCCCGGCCAATCATCCAGCCCAGGGGGCTGAGCAGCAGCTTCTGCATCAGCACCGGGCGATGGGTTTCGGGAAACAGGCCGCCGTTGAGGAACACGCAACTGGCGATATTGGCCCGGGTTTCGTAGTGCCGGGCCAGCAGTTCCTGAGCCACGCTGTCGCCGTAGTCGTGGGCCAGCAGGTGCACCGGCGCCGTGATCTTCAAGTGTTGCAACAGCGCCAGTTGCAGGTCGGCCTGCTCCAACAGGCTGTATTCATGGTCCAGCGGCTTGTCCGAGTCGCCAAAACCCAGCATGTCGCAGGCGATCACCCGGTAGCGTTGGGCCAGGGGTTGCCACAGGTAATGCCAATCCCAGCTGGCCGTAGGAAACCCATGGATCAAAAGCAGCGGCTCTCCCTGGCCTGCCGTCCAGTAACGAATGGTCTGACCGCGAAACACGAAGCTATGCCCGCGTTTGCGCCAGACGCACAGAGGGATCTCGGCCAGTGGCATTAGAGTTTGTAACCCGGGTCTTGTTTATCGAGTTTGCGCAGCAGTGCCGGCCAGGCCAGCAGGCCGCCCATGCCCTGAGCGCTTTTGGTGACCCCGGCGAGCATCGCCTTGGCCCCCGCGAGAATCTGCGGTTCGATGGCAATCAGCTCCGCGCCGCCGTTCTGCGCCAGCACCTGGATATCGCAGGCGCGCTGGAAGGTGAACATCATCAGGAAGGTGTCGGCGATGGTGCCGCCACAGGTCAGCAGGCCGTGGTTATGCAGCATCAGAAAGTTCTTTTCGCCCAGGTCCGCCTGCAACCGCGCCTTCTCCTCAGGGTTCAGCGCCACCCCTTCATAGGCGTGATAGGCCAGGCTCGACAACACGAACAGCGATTGCTGGCTGATGGGCAGTACGCCCTGCTTCTGCGCCGAGACCGCGACCCCCGCCGCGGTGTGGGTGTGCAGCACACACACCACGTCGTGGCGCACTTCATGCACCGCGCTGTGGATGGTGTAGCCGGCCGGGTTGATCTCGTAGGGGCTGTCCATCAGCTTGTTGCCGGCCTGATCGACCTTCACCAGGCTGGAGGCGGTGATCTCGTGGAACATCAAGCCGAAGGGGTTGATCAGGAAATCTTCGGTGCCGGGCACCTTGGCGGAAATGTGGGTGAAGATCAGGTCATCCCAGCCATGCATCGCCACCAGGCGATAGCAGGCAGCCAGGTCGACGCGGGTCTGCCATTCGGCGGCGCTGACGTGGTCTTTCACACTCTGGGAGGTTTGAACGGTGGCTAGACTCACGGCAAGTTCCTCGACGGGATGTTCTTATTATTGTGTGAACGTGGAAGCAGTCTAGTCAGGCACCCGGCTTCAGGTAGTTGCATTGGCAGCCAGCTTACTGGCCGAGCGAGTCAGTGTTCGTTTTGGTACCAATCTGTACAAATCGGCGTCAAAGCAACGACGCCAATAAGGGTGCGGCAAACAGGTTGAGCAAGCCGGTCAGGACCATCACCAGCCCCGCCACAGAGCCTTCCTCGCCCCCTACCTCATGGGCCCGGCTGACTCCGGCGCCATGGGCACCGACGCCAAATAATGCGCCACGAGCCAGGGCGCTGCGCAGGGGTAACCAGCGCAGCAGCACACCCCCGAGCATCGCCCCGAACACCCCGGTGAACATCACGAACACTGCCGTCAGTTCCGGCACCCCACCCAGGTCACGGGCCAGGGGCATGGCAAAGGGCGTGGTGATCGAACGCGGCACCAGCGACAAGGTCACCGAACTGTCCAGGGCCAAGGCATGGGCCAGGCCGTAAGAGCTGGCAATCGAGGCCACGCTGCCCGCCAGCATGCCCAGCAGCAGCGCCGACCAATGCCGTATCAACAACTGCCGCTGCTGCCAGATCGGCACCGCGAACGCCACCGTCACCGGTCCCAGCACCAGCATCAGCCAATGGGTGTTGGCGGAGTACTCGGCATAGGCGGTGTGCAACGGCACGGCGATCGCCAGCAACAACACCGGCACCAGGATCAGCGGCGACAACAGGTAGCGACCCGTGCGCTGGTACAGCCAGCGACTGAACAGGTAGGCGCCCAGGGTCAGCGCCAGCCAGAACATCGGCATCAGCTCAAGCTTCATGGCGCATCCTCCAACGGCACACCCACTCGACGGTAAAGGCCGTGACCAACATCACCATCAAGGTGCTGACCGCGATCACCAACAGGATCCGCCAGCCGTCATCGCGCAGCAGGCCGCCATAGTCGAGCAGGCTCATCAGCGCCGGAATGAAAAACAGCAGCATCTCGGCCATCAGCAGGCCGGCGCCCAGTTGCAGCGCCGCTGGCTTGACCCAACCCAGGGCAAAACACAGCAGCAACAAGGCCAGGCCGATGACGCCACCGGGAATCGGCCACCCCAGCCACAGAGCCAACTGGCAGCCCAGCAGATAAATGCCCAGCAATACCGCCAACTCGCCGAGCAGGCGCCCCAGGTGTTTCAACAGTGCAGCGTTCATGGCATTCGGTCCTCGCAGGCCTGTATTTTATGCAAGCACCTGCCATCACCGAAGCGAATTGTTAGACTGGAAGCCATTCCAATATGGAATCCAGATCATGGACTTCAAACAACTGCGCAGCTTCGTCGAAGTGATTCATCAGGGTGGCTTCACCCAGGCCGCCAAGACCCTGCACATCAGCCAGTCGGCGGTCAGCAAGCAGATCGCCCAGCTGGAACAGAGCCTGGGCACGCCATTGCTGGATCGCCTCGGTTCCCATATTCACCTGACGGCCGCCGGCACCGTGGTGCTGCAACGGGCCGAAGGCATGCTGCGCCTGCGCAACGAGTTGCTCAGCGAACTGGATGACTTGAGCCAGCTGGCACGGGGCGAATTGCGCCTGGGCTTGCCGCTGCTGGGCAGCGATGCGCTGTTCGCCAGCCTGTTTGCCGAATACCGGCGGCGCTACCCGAACATCAACGTGCAGTTGCTCGAAGGCGGCAGCCTGAACATCGAGCAGGCGGTGCTCAATGGCGAACTGGAGATCGGCGGCAGCCTCACGCCCAAGGACCCGCTGTTTGCCTATCAGCCGTTCTGCGACGAGCCGCTGGACGCGCTGCTGCCGGCCGATCACCCACTGGCGATGAATGCCCAGGTACGCCTGGAAGAGTTGGCCGATACGCCGTTTCTGCTCTATCAGCGCAGCTTCGTGCTTAACGACCGTCTGCTGCAGGCCTGCCAGCAAGTGGGCTTTACCCCGCGCGAGGGTGGGCGCAGCGGCCAGGCCGACTTTCTCGCGGCACTGGTGGTGGCCGGCCAGGGCGTGGTGCTGCTGCCCAGCGTCGTGGCCCGTGGCCTGGTGCGCCCGGGCCTGGTGCGCCTGACGTTGCAGGCGCCCGACTATCTGCGCTGGGACATCGCCTTTATCTGGCGCCAGGGGGCGTACCTGTCCAAGGCCGCCCAGGCCTGGCTCGCGCTGCTGCGCGAGCGCCCGGTCAACCGCGCAGTGCGTTGACCAGCTCGGCCAGCCAAGGCTCGGCGTCGGTTTCCGGGGTCACGCTTTCGCTGGCGTCCAGGCGCAGCATCTCCAGCACTTCGCGCACCCCAAGCTCGGCGAACAGCTCACGCAGCTGCTCGCCGCCGCCGCAAAAGGTATCGCCGTAGCAGGCGTCGCCCAGGCCGATCACCGCGCCGGGCAGACCGCGCCAGGCGGCCGGCAATTGATCACGAATCGCCGAATACAAGGGTTGCAGGTTGTCCGGCAACTCGCCCATGCCGGTGGTCGACGTCACGGCAAGAAAGGCCTCGGGCGCGAAGGCCAGGACGTCCGCCAGGGTCGCACGCGGGTTGTGCCAGGCCTCGAAACCTGCGGCGTTGAGCAGTTTGGCAGCGTGCCGGGCGACTTCTTCAGCGGTGCCGTACACCGAGCCGGAAAGGATGGCGACTTTCATCAATCTGATCCTGTAACTGAGTAAAAGCCTGGGATATTACCAGCTGAGCGGTACAATCCGATCCTTTAGCACTCATGGCCAGTGGACAGCTCGCCGGCATGTCTTAGAATGCCGGCACTGCCGATAAATGCGGACACCTGTAATGATCAACGCCCACCTGCTGCAACTGGTGATCAACGCCTCCAATGACGGGATTGTGGTCGCCGAACAGGAAGGCGAAGACAACATCGTTATTTACGTCAACCCGGCGTTCGAGAAGCTGACCGGCTACAGCGCCGATGAAGTGCTGTATCAGGACTGCCGTTTCCTGCAATCCGGGGACCGTGACCAGCCCGGGCTGGAAGCGATCCGCCAAGCCCTGGGCCAGGGCCGGCCATGCCGCCAGGTGCTGCGCAACTACCGCAAGGACGGCAGCCATTTCTGGAATGAGCTGTCGATCACCCCGGTGTTCAATGAAAACGATCAACTGACCTATTTCATTGGCGTGCAGAAAGATGTGACGGTGCAGGTCAAGGCACAACAACGCCTGGCCCAGGTCGAAGGCCAGTTGGCTGAAGTCCAGGCTGAGCTGGCGGCGTTGAAAGCGACGAATGGCGCCAACGGGCTGAAGATTTAATGTTCTTATTCATCGAATCCGCAGTGATTTCGTAACCCTTTCCTTCCGAGCAGCATCATGCAGCGTGACGCCCTCCTGACCCAGGATGAACTGGACTTCATTCAGACCATGCAACACAACCCGCAACTCAACACGCGGGATGCGACGTCCAGCCTGCTGGTCAATGGCGGAGCACAGATTCGTGACCTGCTCACGCACCTGGCAGCCAATGAACAGGTGACGATCCAGGCCCATTTCGACAACCAGCAAATGACCTTCCCCCTGCAATTGGTGGAGGATGAATTTCATGCGCTGCATTTGCGTCTGGGCGTGCCCAGCATCTTTGAAGACGGGCCCATGATCCGGCCCTGGCGCCTGAACCTGGAGCAGCCGGTGGCGCTGCAGAATGTCCGCGGCCAGCCCGGCGCGCTCTGGGTGCGTGAGGTTTCGTTCAAGGGTGTGTTGCTGGAAGTGCGCGGTCGCAGCAAGCCGCCTCGGCAATTTGCCTTGTGGTTCAGCCCCTCAGGCTATGAACGCATCGCCCTGCGCGGCACCTTCGAACGCCAGACCGCCAAGGGCTGCTATGCCTACCGCCTGAATCAGTCCGACAAGGATCAGACCGAGCGCCTGCGCCAATACATCCTGCAACAGCACCGCCTGACCCACCCCGACCTGCATATCTGACCCCCGTCGCGGGCGCCTCAGGTGTCCAGCTTGCCGTCGAGAAACTGCCGCAAGCGCTGCGGCATCAAGCGTCCATCATTGCCCAGGCAGCCCACCGCCGACGCCTGCAGGCTTTCCTGGGCCAGCTCTGCGGTATCACCGGCCAGCAGCACCGGGCAATTGAGGGTCATGGCCAGGCGCACCAGGCGGCGTGGCAACTCGGTCGTCGGCGCCCGGCTGGAGAACAGCACCAGCGCCGCCGGTTGGATTTTTTCACAGACCAGGGTCAACTCGTCGAAGGGCACGCCCAAGCCCAACACGCTGACGCCAATCTCGTCGTTGCCCAGTATCAGCGCCGCCACCAGCAACTCCAGCTCGTGGCAGTGCTCGCCGAGGGCCGTCAACAGCACCTGGCGCGTCTGGCTGCCGCGTTGCAGCAGCAGGCGCTGGGTCATGCGCGAACGCAGAAACCCGTCCAGAAACAGCCACTCGCTGGTGTGGCCGAAGGGCTCCTGATGCTGCAACAGCTGCTTCCAGAACGGCATCAGGATGTCCTGGAACACCACCGGCAGCGCGTAACTGGAAAAAATCTGCCCATAGAGCCGCTCCAGCTGGGCCTCGTCAAAAGCGCTGACCGCCACTTTCAGCTGGCTGCACCACTGCTTGTACTCGCCGGTCAGGCTGGTATCCGCCACCACGCTGGGCAGGGCCTGGGCCGCCTGGGTCTTGGCGAGGATCTTGCCGACCTTGCTCACCGCGACCCCGCGTTCGATCCAGCTGAGGATTTCACGCACTGTCTCGACATCGGCCGTGGAATACAGGCGGTGCCCACTTTCGGTGCGTGTCGGCTGGATCAGGCCATAACGCCGCTCCCATGCCCGCAGGGTGACCGGGTTGATACCGGTACGCCGCGAGACTTCACGAATCGGAAACAGGTCCTCCTGCGCGACTGCGCTGGCGGGCTGTGGAGCACGGGCAAGTTCAGTAGTAACGGGCATCTGGGCAGAAACACCGATCAACAAAGTGGCGGCCATTCTACCCCCCCTGAGTGCTTGCGCCTCAACAAACAGAAAATCGACCGCTGACGCTGGCGTATTTGACGCAATCAGGAATAATCCTTGCTTGTTTTTGTGAAGAGCCAGGCGCGCCCACCACCCCGGGCCGTATCTGGTGTTTGCCTTATCCAGGCAACGCATTGGTTTTACGGAGATACATAATGTCTACCTCACCCGTCACCCTCATGGTTGCGCGTCGCGTCGCCAATGGTCGTTATCAGGACCTGATCGCCTGGCTGCGCGAAGGCGAACAACTGGCCACCGACTTCCCCGGCTACCTGGGCTCCGGCGTGCTCGCCCCGCCGCCCGACGATGACGAATTCCAGATCATCTTCCGTTTCGCTGACGAACAGACCCTGCATGCCTGGGAGCACTCCGCTTCGCGTACGGCCTGGCTGGGCCGTGGCGGCGACCTGTTCGCCCACCCGTCGGAACATCGGGTCAGCGGCATCGATGGCTGGTTCGGCGCTGTCGGCCAGCGTCCGCCACGCTGGAAACAGGCCGTGGCCATCTGGCTGGCGTTCTTTCCGGTGTCGCTGCTGTTCAACTTCGTCCTCGGCCCGCTGCTTGCCGACCTGGGACTGTTGAGCCGAGTGTTCGTCAGCACCCTGGCCCTGACGCCACTGATGGTTTATCTGTTTATTCCGCTGTCGACCCACTTGCTGTCCGGCTGGCTCAACAGCAGCGCGCCGCGTCCGCTGCCTGCCGCAGCTTCGACCCAGAACCCATGAGCCCCGGCGGCCGCCGAGCGGTCGCCTGCATTGCCCGGCCGTCGCTGGTATAGTTTTGCTCCACCCGCGACGCGAGCCGTTCATGAATGCTTCCCCTGCCCCGATCCTGATCACTGGCGCCAGCCAGCGTGTCGGCTTGCATTGCGCACGGCGGCTGCTGGAAGACGGCCACCCGGTGATCGTCACCTACCGCACCGAACGCCCGGGGGTCGAGGTCCTGCGCAACCAGGGCGCGACCGTGCTGTTTGCCGACCTGTCCGACGAAGCCGGCATCCTCGCCTTCATCAACCTGCTGAAAACCCACACCGACAGCCTGCGCGCCATCGTGCACAACGCCTCCGAGTGGCTGGCAGAGAGCGCCGGCGACGAGGCCGAGGCCTTCACCCGGATGTTCGGCGTGCACATGCTGGCGCCCTACCTGATCAACCTGAATTGCGCCGAGCTGCTGCAGCGCTCGAAGGTTGCAGACATCGTGCACATCAGTGATGACGTCACGCGCAAGGGCAGCAGCAAGCACATTGCCTACTGCGCCAGCAAAGCCGGGCTGGAAAGCCTGACCCTGTCGTTCGCGGCCAAGTACGCGCCGCAGATCAAGGTCAACGGCATCGCCCCGGCCCTGTTATTGTTCAACCCCGACGACGACGCGGCGTACCGCGCCAAAGCCCTGGCCAAGTCCGCGCTGGGCATCGAGCCCGGCAGTGAAGTGATCTACCAGAGCCTGCGCTACCTGCTGGACAACCCTTACGTCACCGGCACGACCCTGACCGTCAACGGCGGACGGCATGTCAAATAAGCCTTCCTTCGAGGATGTTGTATGACTTTATCCCTGCCCCAGCACTACCGCGAAATACTCAAGGGCATCGGCGAAGACCCGGACCGCGAGGGCTTGCTGGACACCCCCAAGCGCGCGGCCAAGGCCATGCAGTATCTGTGTCATGGCTATGCCCAGTCGGTGGACGAGATCGTCAACGGCGCCCTGTTTGCCTCCGACAGCGATGAAATGGTGATCGTCGCCGACATCGAGCTGTATTCCCTGTGTGAGCATCACCTGCTGCCCTTCATCGGCAAGGCCCATGTCGCTTACATTCCGACCGGCAAGGTGCTGGGGCTGTCGAAGATCGCCCGGATCGTCGACATGTTTGCCCGACGCCTGCAGATCCAGGAAAATCTCACCCGGGAAATCGCCGACGCCGTGCAGCAGGTGACCCAGGCCGCCGGCGTCGCGGTGGTGATCGAAGCCAAGCACATGTGCATGATGATGCGCGGCGTCGAGAAACAGAATTCGACCATGCACACCTCGGTGATGCTCGGCGCGTTTCGCGAATCGAGCACCACGCGCCAGGAATTCCTGCAATTGATTGGACGGAGCAAGTAGCAATGCCACAACTTCAGCCAGGAATGGCACGCATCCGGGTCAAGGACCTGTGCCTGCGGACCTTTATCGGCATCAATGAGGAAGAGATCCTCAACAAGCAGGATGTGTTGATCAACCTGACCATCCTCTATGCCGCCCAGGACGCCGTGCGCGATAACGATATCGACCACGCCCTGAACTACCGCACCATCACCAAGGCGATCATCGCCCACGTGGAGGGCAACCGTTTCGCGCTGCTTGAGCGCCTGACCCAGGAATTGCTGGATCTGGTCATGGCCAACGAATCGGTGCTCTACGCCGAGGTCGAAGTCGACAAGCCCCACGCCCTGCGCTTTGCCGAATCGGTATCCATCACCTTGGCGGCAAGCCGCTAGCCGCAAGTTGCAAGCGGATCTTGAAGCTTGCCGCTTTCCTCCACTTCTTCAGCCAGTGAATCCCATGACTTCCCAAGAACGCCTGGAACTTGAAGCCGCCGCCTTCCGCCGCCTGGTTGCGCACCTGGACAGCCGCAAGGACGTGCAGAACATCGACCTGATGAACCTCGCCGGCTTCTGCCGCAATTGCCTGTCCAAGTGGTACAAGGCCGAGGCTGATGAACGTCAGATCGAGCTCAGCCTCGATGACGCCCGTGAAGTGGTGTATGGCATGCCCTACGCCGAGTACAAAGCCAAATACCAGAAAGAAGCCAGCGCCGAACAGCAAGCGGCGTTTGCCAAAGGAAAACAGCATGACTGACCTGAACACCCTGCGCACCAGCCTCAACAGCGGCGAACACGCCTTCGCCGACACCCTGGGCTTTATCGCCGCGCATTACGACTATCAGCCCCAGGCCTTCGACAACGGTGGCCTGGAAAGCAGCGCCGGGCAGAACGAAGGTTCGTGCAAGACCCTGGGCCTGGCGTTGCTTGAAGGCTTGAGCGATAAAGAGGCCCTGCTGGCCTTCGGTGAGCATTACCGGGCGGTGCTGGCCACCCCTGAAGGCAGCGATCACGGCAATATCCGCGCGCTGATCGCCCACGGCCTGGCCGGGGTCAAGTTCTCCGGCGCGCCGCTGGCGCGCAAAGCCTGACCCGCAACGACGACCGTTGAGTCGCCCATAAAAAAACCGGCTTGCGCCGGTTTTTTTATTGCAACTGCCTTAGAACGAAGCGTTCTGCAGGTCGTCCAGGTAACGCTCGGTATCCAGGGCCGCCATGCAGCCGGCGCCGGCCGAGGTGATCGCCTGACGGTACACGTGGTCAGCCACGTCGCCGGCCGCGAAGATGCCTTCAACGCTGGTGGCAGTGGCGTTGCCGTCACGGCCGCCCTGCACCACCAGGTAGCCATCCTTGAGTGTCAGCTGGCCTTCGAACAGCGAGGTGTTCGGGGTGTGGCCGATGGCGATGAACACACCGTCGACTTTCAGTTCGTCGAAGCTGCCGTCGTTGTTCTTCAGACGCGCACCGGTCACGCCCATGTTGTCGCCCAGCACCTCGTCGAGGTTGGCGTTGAGCTTGAGGATGATCTTGCCCTCGGCAACCCGTGCGTTGAGCTTGTCGATCAGGATCTTCTCGGCGCGGAAGGTTTCGCGACGGTGGATCAGGGTCACGGTGCTGGCGATGTTGGCCAGGTACAGGGCCTCTTCAACCGCGGTGTTGCCGCCGCCGACCACAGCCACCGGCTTGTTGCGATAGAAGAAACCGTCGCAGGTGGCGCAAGCGGAAACACCCTTGCCCATGAACGCTTCTTCCGACGGCAGGCCCAGGTAACGGGCGCTGGCGCCGGTGGCGATGATCAGCGCGTCGCAGGTGTAGGTGGCGCTGTCGCCGGTCAGGCTGTACGGCTTGGAAGCGAAGTCGACGGCATTGATGTGGTCGAAAACGATTTCAGTCTCGAAACGTTCGGCGTGCTCTTTCATCCGCTCCATCAGCGCCGGGCCGGTCAGGCCGTGGACGTCGCCCGGCCAGTTGTCGACTTCGGTGGTGGTGGTCAGCTGGCCGCCGGCCTGCATGCCGGTGATCAGCAGCGGCTTCAGGTTGGCACGGGCCGCGTAGACCGCAGCGCTGTAACCGGCAGGGCCGGAACCCAGAATAATCACACGCGAATGACGTACATCAGACATGACTCACTCCTATCAACCGGGCCGGATAACCGGGCGCGGAACGCCGGATGACCGGCTGGAATAAAAAAGGACCGCGAAAGCACTTGGGGAAGGCTTGGGCTCGCAAGTCCGAAAAATAATGGGTGAAGCGTATAGAGGGGGCGAAGATTAAGGAAATACGGATTAACAATCCAGCTCATAGGCGGTCTCTATCCGGTACCGGCGTATTTGACGGCGCCTTTGTTACAGCTGATGTCGACCTGATCGCCCCGCTTTCGCCCGCCTGGCAAAGCCGGTAAGGTCGGCGCGTTTCCACACTGCTCGGAGCTCCTTATGCCCGCCCCCGTTATGTCCGGCCCGCAATACCTGCGCGAAGGCCTGAAGCTGGTCCTAAGCCCCGGCCTGCGTTTGTTCGTCCTGCTGCCCCTGATGATCAATCTGGTGCTGCTCGTCGGATTGATCTACCTGGCCGGCCATTACTTCAGCATCTGGGTCGATGGCCTGATGCCGTCGCTGCCGGACTGGCTGAGTTTTCTCAGTTATGTCATCTGGCCGTTGTTTGTGGTGCTGGTGGCGCTGATGGTGTTTTTCAGCTTCACCATGCTCGCCAATATCATTGCCGCACCGTTCAACGGCTTTCTGGCCGAGAAGGTCGAAGTGGTGGTGCGGGGCACCGATGACTTCCCGCCTTTCAGCTGGGGCGAGCTGATCGCCATGGTGCCGCGCACCCTGTCCCGGGAAATGCGCAAACTGGGTTATTTCCTGCCGCGGGCCCTGGGCCTGTTCATCCTTTCGTTCATCCCCGTGGTCAACCTGATCGCCGCCCCGCTGTGGCTGATCTTCGGCATCTGGATGATGGCCATCCAGTACATCGACTACCCGGCGGATAACCACAAGCTGGGCTGGAACGAAATGCTCGCCTGGCTGCGGCAGAAGCGCTGGCAGAGCATGAGCTTCGGCGGCATCGTCTACCTCGCGCTGCTGATCCCGTTCGTCAATATCCTGATGATGCCGGCGGCAGTGGCCGGGGCCACGTTGTTCTGGGTTCGCGAGCGCGGCGCCGAGAACCTGGTGACCCAGAAAGGCTGAGCGGGTCACAAATCCATCATCGCAACGTCACAATGAAGACATGGCCTCAGCCGACACTGAGGTCATGACGACAGCTCTGCATATCACCCTGATCACCGAAACCTTCCCTCCGGAAATCAACGGCGTGGCCAACACCCTGGGCCGCCTGTGCGATGGTTTACGCGCGCGCGGGCATCAGGTCGATCTGATCCGCCCGCGCCAGGGCTGCGACCAGAGCCGCCTCAGCGACGATGGCCTGCTGCTCTGCCGCGGCTGGCCGCTGCCGGGTTACCCAGGGCTGCAATGGGGCCAGTCGTCGATGCACAAGCTGTTGCGGCGCTGGAAACGCCAGCGCCCGGACGTACTGTATATCGCCACCGAAGGTCCCCTGGGCTTATCGGCCTTGCGCGCCGCACGGCGCCTGGGGATCAGCGTGGTCAGCGGCTTCCACACCAACTTTCAGCAATACTCCAGCCAATACGGCCTGAGCTTGCTGACACGGCTGTTGACCCATTACCTGCGCTGGTTTCACAACCGCTCCAAGTTGACCCTGGTGCCCAGCGCCAGCCAGCGCCTGGAACTGGAGCGGCGTCATTTCGAACGCCTGGAGTTGCTGTCCCGAGGCGTCGACAGCCAACTGTTCCACCCGAGCAAGCGCCTCAACGGCCTGCGTGAAAGCTGGGGCCTGGGCCATGACGAACTCGCGGTGATTCATGTCGGGCGCCTGGCCCCGGAGAAAAACCTCGGCCTGCTCAGGCGCTGCTTCGACAGTTTGCAGACGACTTATCCACAACGGCGGATGAAATTGATCGTGGTCGGCGATGGCCCGCAACGGGCGGCCCTGGAAAAAGAGTTGCCCGAGGCCATCTTCTGCGGCGCCCAGCGCGGTGAAGCCCTGGCCAGTCACTATGCGTCCGGCGACCTGTTTCTATTCCCCAGCCTCACTGAAACCTTCGGCAACGTGGTGCTGGAGGCCCTGGCCTCGGGGCTGGGCGTGGTGGCCTACGACCAGGCGGCAGCGGCGGCCCATATCCGCCACGGCTATAACGGGGTGCTGGCGATGCCGGGCGATGAAGGGGCGTTTTGCGATGCGGCCAATTGGCTGCTGGAGGAGGCCGAGAGCCTGCGCCGGGTGCGGCTCAACGCCCGCCAGCACGCCAGCCGCCAGGGATGGCCGGCAATTATCGAGCAGTTTGAAAACCAGCTGCGTGGCGCCTGCCTTGAGGAACCGGTGGTGGTAAAGGGTTCGACCCTGACCTGAAGCTTCACCGGCCGGCCTTGCGCCGACCGGTGATCCGCGCGTCGCCTAGACCAGGGTGGTCAGGGCCTCGCGGCTGAACGGCAGGATGTCCTGCTCACGCCCTTCGCGGACTTTTTGCGCCCAATCCGGGTCGACCAGCAAAGCGCGGCCCACGGCGACCAGGTCGAATTCGTCGTTGTTCAGGCGCTCCAGCAGCTTCTCCAGGCTGGCCGGCTGCGCGACCTTGTCGGTGTTGACCATGAATTGCAGGAACTCGCCATCCAGGCCCACGCTGCCCACGGTGATGGTCGGCTTGCCGGTGAGCTTGCGAGTCCATCCGGCCAGGTTCAGTGGCGAGCCGTCGAACTCCGGCTCCCAGAAGCGCCGCGTCGAGCAGTGAAAGATATCCACACCCGCGTCCGCCAGCGGCTGCAGGAATTCACCCAGGGCCTCCGGGGTTTGCACCAGGCGAGCGCTGTAGTCCTGCTGCTTCCATTGCGAAAAGCGCAGGATGATCGGGAAGCCCGGTCCCACTGCCGCCCGCACGGCTTGAATCAATTCAATGGCAAACCGCGAGCGCTTGGCCAGGCTGCCACCGTATTCATCGGTACGCTGGTTGCTGCCCTCCCAGAAAAACTGGTCCACCAGGTAACCGTGGGCGCCGTGGATCTCCACGCCGTCCATGCCGATGCTCTGGGCATCCTTGGCGGCCTGGGCGAAGGCTGCGATCACCGCCTGGATATCCTGGTGGGTCATGCCGTGGACCACGACCTGGCCGTCCTTGAGTTTTTCCGTCGGACCATACCCCGGCACGCTGGCATCCGGCTCGGTGCCGATGCGCCGTACGCTGCCCACATGCCACAGCTGCGGGACGATTTTTCCGCCTTCGGCGTGCACCGCGTCCACGACTTTCTTCCAGCCAGCCAGCGCCGCCTCACCGTAGAAATGCGGCACATTGGGGTAACCGTTGGCGGCCTTGTGGTCGACCGTGGTGCCTTCGGTGATGATCAGGCCCACACCGGCCGCCGCGCGGCGCCGGTAGTATTCGATGACTTTCGAGTTCGGCACGCCGCCCGGGGAGAACGAACGGGTCATGGGAGCCATCACCACGCGGGTCGGCAGCTCCAGGGCGCCGAGCTGAAACGGTTTGAACAGGGCTTGAGCAGACATGCGGCACTCCATGGATAAGCGGATTCAATTCGGCGGGCAACCGTTGGCCAGAGCCAGGCAGCGGCGAGCTTATGATGGGGATAATATTCGTCGCTCAAAGCGCCGCACAGCACTATTGATCAGGGTGATTAAGGTGCAAAAGTGCGAGAGGGGATCGACGCACGACGCGTCGTTACAAGGCAGGAAACCAGCCGGGCAGCGAGGCCCGGCAGTGTCTCTCAGCTCAAGGCTTTTTCAATCGCCTGGATCACGGTGGGATCATCCGGTGCGGTGCGCGGCGAGAAACGCGCCAGGACGCGGCCGTCCTTGCCCAGCAGGAACTTCTCGAAATTCCAGGTGATATCTCCCGGAAACTCGGCCCCCTCACCCGCCAGCAGACGGTACAGTTGATGACGTTCAGGACCGTTCACCTCCAGCTTGCTGCTCAGTGGAAAGGTCACGCCATAGTTGAGGCTGCAGAACTCCTGGATTTCCTGCTCGGTGCCCGGTTCCTGGCCGGCAAACTGATTGCACGGCAGGCCCAGCACGCTGAAACCCTGGTCTTTGTATTGCTGGTAGAGGTTCTCCAGCGCCGCATACTGTGGTGTCAGACCACACTTGGAGGCGACGTTGACCACCAGCACGACGTGCCCCTTGAAGGGCGCGAGCGCTAGCTCCTGACCATCCAGGGCTTTCAATTTAAGGTCGTGAAAAGCACTCATGACGAACTCCAGATTCCCGTGTTCTTGCAGAAAAACAGCACCCGACAGTCACACTCACTCGCCGGCAACAACCGTCGCGGACTAAAAAGGCGCCCTCGGGCGCCTCTCCAGTCAACTTGAGCTTAGCGCAGAAAATCAGTGGTGATGACCACCTTCGCCATGGACGTGACCATGGGCGATTTCTTCCTGGCTGGCGTCACGGATGTCGACGATTTTGACTTGGAAGTTCAAACGCTGGCCGGCCAACGGGTGGTTGCCGTCAACGGTCACATCGTCGCCGTCCAGATCACGGATGGTCACGATCTGCATCTGGCCGTCCGGAGCGGAAGCGTGGAACTGCATGCCCACTTCCAGCTCGTCGACGCCTTCGAACATGCTGCGGCTCAGGGTGCTGACCAGTTCGGCAGCGTATTCGCCGTAGGCATCTTCAGGTTCTACGGCAACAGTCAGTTCATCACCGACTTTCTTGCCTTCCAGGGCTTTTTCCAGGCCTGGAATGATGTTGCCTGCACCTTGCAGGTAGACCAGCGGCGCGCCGCCGGCTGAGCTGTCGATGACCTCACCAGCGTCGTTGGTCAGGGTATAGTCGATGGAGACAGCCTTGTTGGCGGCGATCAGCATGGGGGCGAGACCTTTTGCATAAGAATGAAGAACGGACAAGTCTAAACAAGGATTTGCCCGAAAGCGAACAGAACCCGGACGGACGGGCTCGAACGAAGCCGCCGACGGTCACTGGTTTTCATCAGGACGAAGAGCAGCACTGGGTCGCCGAGCTTTCCTGCGGCCACACCCAGCATCTGCGCCACCAGCCACCCTGGCAATCACGGGCCTGGGTCACCGACGCCGCGCAACGGCAGAAAAAAATAGGCCAAGCCTTTGCCTGCGGCTGGTGTGCTCAGGGCCTGGATAACGATAACCTTAGCGTCTGACTATCAGGTAGGCGGCCAGACATAGACCGCCACCTTTGCCATGCACCCTTCGAGAACCCGCATGCAAACTTTTTTTATCGCACCCACCGATTTTGGTGTGGGTCTGACCTCCATCAGCCTCGGGCTGGTGCGTACGCTGGAACGGGCCGGGCTCAAAGTCGGCTTTTTCAAACCCATTGCCCAGCCCCATCCGGGCGACACCGGCCCCGAGCGCTCCACCGAACTGGTGGCCCGCACCCACGGCCTCAAGCCCCCGCAACCCCTGGGCCTGGCCCATGTCGAGCGCATGCTGGGCGACGGCCAGCTGGATGAGCTGCTCGAAGAAATCATCACCCTGTACCAGGAAGCGGCCGTCGGCAAAGACGTGCTGATCGTCGAAGGCATGGTGCCGACCCGCAGCGCCAGCTATGCGGCCCGGGTCAACCTGCACCTGGCGAAAAGCCTGGACGCCGAGGTGATCCTGGTCTCCGCCCCGGAAAACGAAGTGCTCACCGAGCTTTCCGGGCGTGTCGAGTTGCAGGCCCAACTGTTTGGCGGCCCACGCGACCCGAAAGTGCTGGGGGTGATCCTCAATAAGGTGTGTACCGACGAAAGCATGGAGGCTTTTGCCGCGCGCCTGAAGGAACACTCGCCACTCCTGCGCAGCGGTGATTTCCGCCTGCTGGGCTGCATTCCGTTTCAACCGGAGCTGAACGCCCCGCGCACCCGTGACGTGGCCGACCTGATGGGGGCCCAGGTACTCAACGCCGGCGACTATGAAACCCGGCGCATGACCAAAATCATCATTTGCGCGCGCACCATGCGCAACACCGTGGAGCTGCTCAAACCCGGCGTGCTGGTGGTCACTCCCGGCGATCGCGACGACATCATCCTCGCGGTGAGCCTTGCCGCCATCAACGGCGTGCCCCTGGCCGGCCTGCTGCTGACCAGCGATACCCTGCCCGACCCACGGATCATGGAGCTGTGCCGCGGCGCCCTCAACGCCGGCCTGCCGGTGCTGTCGGTGAGCTCCGGCTCCTACGACACCGCCAACCAGCTCAACGGGCTGAACAAGGAAATCCCCATCGACGACCGCGAGCGCGCGGAAATCATCACTGACTTCGTCGCCAGCCACCTCGATGCCCGCTGGCTGCACCAACGCTGCGGCACCCCACGGGAAATGCGCCTGTCCCCGGCGGTGTTCCGCTACCAGTTGATCCAGCGCGCCCAGGAAGCCAACAAGCGCATCGTCCTGCCCGAAGGCAGCGAACCCCTGACCGTGCAGGCCGCAGCCATCTGCCAGGCCCGTGGCATTGCGCGCTGTGTGTTGCTGGCCAAGCCGGAAGATGTCCAGGCCGTGGCCCGTGCCCACGGTATCGAACTGCCCGAAGGCCTGGAGATTCTCGACCCGGACCTGATTCGCGAACGCTACGTCGAGCCGATGGTGGCCCTGCGCAAGAGCAAAAGCCTCAACGCACCGATGGCCGAACAGCAACTGGAAGACCCAGTGGTGATCGGCACCATGATGCTGGCCCTGGATGAAGTCGATGGCCTGGTGTCCGGAGTCATTCACTCCACCGCCAACACCATTCGCCCGGCGCTGCAACTGATCAAGACCGCCCCGGGCTGCACCCTGGTGTCCTCGGTGTTCTTCATGCTGTTCCCCGAGCAGGTGCTGGTCTACGGCGACTGCGTGATGAATCCGCACCCAAGCGCCAGCGAACTGGCCGAAATCGCCCTGCAAAGCGCCGACTCGGCGGCGGCCTTCGGGATCACCCCACGGGTGGCGATGATCAGCTACTCCAGCGGCGACTCGGCCAGCGGTGAAGAAGTGGAAAAAGTCCGCGAAGCCACCCTGCTCGCCCACGAAGCCCAAAGCACTCTGCTGATCGACGGGCCGCTGCAGTACGATGCCGCGGCCAACGAAGCGGTTGCCCATCAATTGGCGCCCAACAGCCAGGTGGCGGGCAAGGCCACGGTGTTTGTGTTCCCCGACCTGAACACCGGCAACACCACCCACAAGGCGGTGCAACGCAGTGCCGACTGCGTCAGCCTGGGGCCGATGCTGCAAGGCCTGCGCAAACCGGTAAACGACCTGCCCCGTGGGGCGCAGGTGGACGACATCGTTTACACCATCGCCCTGACCGCGATTCAAGCCGCCAACCGACCTGTGGATATCTAAATGCTGGAATTCCTGCCTGCCGCCGTGCGCGGGGTGATCGCGTCGCTGTTACTGGCGTTGAACACTATCCTGCTGTGCTCGTTCCTGTTCTGCGTGGCGATCTTCAAGCTGCTGCCGTTCGCCCTCACCCAGCGCTTCACCGATTGGCTGATGAGCCATACCCACGAAGCCTGGATCAGCAACAACAATGCCTGGATGAAACTCATCTGCCGCACCCGCTGGCACCTCAGCGGGCTCGAGGGCCTGGACTACCAGCACTCCTACCTGGTCACCAGCAACCACCAGAGCTGGGTCGACATCATGGTCCTGCAATACGTGCTCAACCGGCGCATCCGCCCGCTGAAGTTCTTTCTCAAGCAGGAACTGATCTGGGTCCCGGTCATTGGCCTGGCCTGGTGGGCCCTGGGTTTCCCGTTCATGAAGCGCTACACCAAGGCCTACCTGGAAAAGCACCCGGAGAAAAAAGGCCAGGACCTGGAAACCACGCGCAAGACCTGTGCGAAGTTTCGCAACAACCCGGTGGGAATGTTCAATTTCGCCGAGGGCACGCGCTTTACCGAGGGCAAGCACGCACAGCAGCAATCGCCCTTCCGCTACCTGCTCAAGCCCAAGGCCGGCGGCATCGCCTTTGTGCTGGATGCCATGGGTGAACAACTGAAATCGATCGTCAACGTCACCATCCACTACCCCGCCGGTCGCCCGGGTTACTGGGACCTGCTGTGCGGCAGGGTGAAAGAGGTGGTCGTGCATTTCGAAGAGCTGCCGATCCCGCCCCAGTTCATTGGCAAAAACTACGAACAGGACGCCGAGTACCGCCAGCAATTCCAGAGCTGGATCAACCAGCTGTGGCTGGACAAGGACGCGCTGCTGGAAAAAATGCACCGCGACTATCCGCCCCGCCCCTAATCCCCGAGCCACAAAAAAGCCCGCAGCCGATCACTCGACTGCGGGCTTTTTCTTGCCGCTTCAAGCTTGAAGCTTGAAGCGGCTATCACGTCAAATCGCGCCGCGCTGGCGCAACAGATCCAGCACCTGCTTGACGCTTTCTTCCAGCGACAGCGCCTGGGTGTCGATCACCAGGTCGGCATTCAATGGCACATCGTACGGGAAGGACTCACCCGGGATGTTGTCGCCACCGGCAGCGTACAGACCTTGTGGATCACGCTCGGCACACACCGCTGGCGAAGCCTGCACGTAGATGGTCAGCAAACGCTCCTTGCCGATCAGCGCCTTGGCCTGCTCACGCCCTTCGGCGTCTGGAGCGACAAAGGCGGCCAGGGTCAGCAGGCCGGCTTCGTTGAACTGACGGGCAACGTGCGCCGCACGACGCCAGTTCTCGGTACGCCCGGCACGGTCCTGCGGCAAGCCCTTGTTCAGGTCATGACGCAGGTTCTGGCCATCCAGGACAAACACCGCACGGCCCATGTCGAACAGCTTGCGTTCAACCGCGTAGGCCAGGGTGCTCTTGCCGGCGCCCGACAGGCCGCTGAACAGCACGGTGGCCGGCTGCTGGCCAAAGCGCTGGGCACGTTCTTCGGTCGCTACATGGGCCAGCTTGCCATGGTGCGTGGCGCTGCCATGGGCCAGCGGCTGGGCGACAATCATGCCGGCGCCCACAGTGCCGTTGGTCAAGCGGTCGATGATGATAAAAGCGCCGGTGGTGCGGTTGCTTTCGTAGCCGTCGAGGGCGATCGGCGCGTCGAGGCTGATCTTGACCTTGCCGATCTCGTTCAGCTGCAAGGCACTGGCCGGGCCTTCTTCCAGGGTGTTGACGTCGACCTTGTTGACGATGCTGGCAATCGAGCCCGGCACGTAACTGGTGGCGCGCTTGATGTCGTACTTCTTGCCCGGCAGCATTGGTTCTTCAGCCATCCACACCAGCATGGCTTCAAAGCTGTCGGTCACCGGCGGCACGTTGTCGGCGTGTACCAGCAGGTCGCCACGGGAGATATCGATTTCGTCTTCCATGGTCAGCGTCACCGCCTGACCCGGACCTGCATGCTCCAACTCACCTTCGAAGGTGACGATGGACTTGACCCGGCTGCTCTTGCCCGACGGCAGCACGACGATCTCGTCGCCCTTGTGCACGATGCCGCTGGCCAGGGTGCCGGCAAAACCACGGAAGTTCAGGTTCGGACGATTCACGTACTGCACCGGGAAGCGCAGGTCGGTGAAGTTGCGATCGCCGGCCACTTCCACGGTTTCGAGGATTTCCATCAGCGACTGGCCGGTGTACCACGGCGAACGCTCGGACTTGTTCACCACGTTGTCGCCCTTGAGGGCCGACATCGGCACGAAATGCATGCTGGTGGGCTGCATCTTCAGGCCTTCGGCGAACTTCAGGTAGTCGGCCTTGATCGACTCAAATACACCCTGGTCGAAGCCCTTGAGGTCCATCTTGTTGATGGCCACAACGATGTGCTTGATGCCCAGCAACGAGGCGATGAAGCTGTGGCGACGGGTCTGGGTCTGCACGCCGTAACGGGCATCCACCAGGATGATCGCCAGGTCGCAGGTGGACGCGCCGGTCGCCATGTTGCGGGTGTACTGCTCATGCCCGGGGGTGTCGGCGATGATGAATTTGCGCTTGGCGGTGGAGAAGTAACGGTAAGCGACATCAATGGTGATGCCCTGCTCACGCTCGGCCTGCAGGCCGTCGACCAGCAACGCCAGGTCGATGTCGTCACCGGTGGTGCCGACTTTCTTCGAGTCGCGGGTAATGGCTTCCAGGTGATCTTCGTAGATCATCTTGGAGTCGTGCAGCAAGCGCCCGATCAGCGTGCTCTTGCCGTCGTCGACGTTACCGCAGGTCAAAAAGCGCAGCAGCTCTTTACGTTCGTGCTGGCCCAGGTAAGCGAGGATGTCCTCGCTGATCAAATCAGATTGATGGCTCATTGGGTTCAAGCTCCAAGCTGTAAGCTTCAAGCGGCAAGCTTGTCGGCGTACAGCTAGTCAGAAATTTTGTTGATCAGGCCGCTGAGCATTTTTGAAAGCTCGCGAGTTTCTGTAATCCAATTTTCAGCCAACGGCTTTGCGATGTTGGCAATCTCACTGCCGATGATGATCTGCGTGCACAACTCCCCGTTGGAAGCCTTTGCAATCCAGAGAAACAGCACTTCTCTCTGGCGCTGCGTCGCTCCATACCTTCAGCGATATTGGAGGGCACCGAGAGTGCCGAGCGAGTGATTTGACTCTTGAAAGCAAAGTCCTCGCATCGCGCAAACTCTCTATAGATATCTACCGCCAGAGACTTGCTTCTCTGCCAAACAACCAGCTTCTCGAAATCCATGACGAGTTACCCGCTGCCGGCTCACAGCAACCCGCTGCACGCATCAAACTGCAAATTACGCATCCCGCGCTTAACTTGCAGCTTGCCGCTTGTAACTCAACGCTTAAAAGTATCCTTGACGTTTTTTGTCTTCCATCGAGCCTGCGCCATCGTGGTCGATGACCCGGCCCTGGCGCTCGGAAGTTCGCGTCAGGAGCATTTCCTGGATGATGTCCGTCAGGCTTTCGGCCTCGGACTCCACCGCGCCCGTCAACGGGTAGCAACCAAGGGTACGGAAACGCACTTTCTTTTTGACGATACGGGCTTTGTCTTCATCGGACAGGTGTTCGAGGATCCGCTCGTCGTCAATCATGATCAGGGTGCCGTTCTTCTCGATCACTTCGCGTTCAGCGGCGAAGTACAGCGGCACGATCGGGATGCCTTCGAGGTAGATGTACTGCCAGATATCCAGCTCGGTCCAGTTCGACAACGGGAACACGCGGATCGATTCGCCCTTGTTGACCTTGCCGTTGTAGACGTTCCACAACTCGGGGCGCTGGTTCTTCGGGTCCCAGCGGTGCTTGCTGTCGCGGAACGAGTACACGCGCTCTTTGGCACGGGACTTCTCTTCATCGCGACGGGCACCACCGAAGGCGGCATCGAAGCCGTACTTGTCGAGGGCCTGTTTCAGGCCTTCGGTCTTCATGATGTCGGTGTGCTTGGCACTGCCGTGGGTGAAAGGGTTGATGCCCTGCGCCACACCGTCCGGGTTGACGTGGGTGATCAGGTCCAGGCCCAGTTCCTCGACCATCTTGTCGCGGAACCTGTACATCTCCTGGAATTTCCACTGGGTGTCGACGTGCATCACCGGGAACGGCAGTTTGCCGGGGAAGAACGCCTTGCGGGCCAGATGCAACATCACGGCGGAGTCTTTACCGATGGAGTACAGCATCACCGGATTATCGAACTCGGCGGCCACCTCGCGGATGATGTGGATGCTTTCCGCCTCCAGCTGTTTCAGATGCGTCAGTTTGTCGACCATGGCTACTCACGAAAGCTTTCTTATGGACGGCCATCGGGCCGTGTTCGAGCGGGGCATGCTAGCACAGCGTCATCTTCTAATCAGGCCGCCAGATAGAACGAAACGATATATGAATATATCGCCTCGTTAGGGCTCGACCGAGCCTTTCACCGCCGAGGATCAGATCGGATTCGGGCAGTCGATAAACAGATGCTCCAGGGCAAAACGCCGCGCCAAGTAGTCGCCCAGTGCCTGCACCCCGTAGCGTTCAGTGGCATGGTGGCCGGCGGCGATAAAGCTGATGTCGTTTTCCCGGGCGCTGTGGAAGGTCTGCTCCGAGGCCTCACCGCTCAGGTACAGGTCGACCCCGGCCAGCACCGCCTGGTCGATGTAACCCTGGCCACCACCGGTGCACCAGCCCACACGGCGGATCATCTCGCTGCCTTCGATCAGCAAGGGCTCGCGGCCCATGGCTTCCTGTACCCGGCGGGCAAAGTCGCGGGCGGTCATCGGCTCGCTCAGGGAACCCACCAGGCCGACGATTTTCGGGTTTTCCGGGTCCAGCGGGCCTTCGACGGTGATGTCCAGCTGTCGCGCCAGTTGCACGTTGTTGCCGACCTCGGGGTGCAGGTCCAGCGGCAGGTGATAGGCCAGCAGGCTGATGTCGTGCTTGAGCAGGGTTTTCAACCTACGCTGCTTCATGCCGGTGATGCAGGGGTTCTCGCCTTTCCAGAAATAACCGTGGTGCACCAGCACCAGGTCAGCCTTGGCCTCGACCGCGGCGTCGAGCAGCGCCTGGCTTGCGGTGACCCCGCTGACAATGCGCATCACCTGCGGCCGGCCTTCGACCTGCAGGCCGTTGGGGCAATAATCGGCGATCCGCGAACTGCCCAGATATCGGTCCGCTTCTTCTACCAGGGTGCTCAGGGCAACGGCCATAAAAGACTCCTAAATATCCCGTTCAGAGGCGCGCGTGGCCTCGTATAATGCGCGACATTATGGGCCGTGTGCGGTCCTTCGTAACCACCCAGGACTTGCTCAATGCTCAAGGCTCTGCGTTTTTTTGGCTGGCCGCTGCTGGCCGGCGTGCTTATCGCGCTGCTGATTATCCAGCGTTACCCGCAATGGGTCGGGCTGCCCAGCCTGGACGTCAACCTGCAGCAGGCGCCGCAGACCACCAGCACCCAGCAAGGCCCGGTGTCCTATGCCGATGCAGTGGTCATCGCCGCACCGGCGGTGGTCAACCTGTACACCACCAAGGTGATCAACAAAACCGCCCATCCTCTGTTTGAAGACCCCCAGTTCCGGCGCTTCTTCGGCGACAACCTGCCCAAGCAGCAGCGCATGGAGTCGAGCCTGGGTTCGGGGGTGATCATGAGCCCGGAAGGCTACCTGCTGACCAACAACCATGTGACCACCGGTGCCGAGCAGATTGTGGTGGCCCTCAAGGATGGCCGTGAAACCCTGGCCCACGTCATCGGCAGCGATCCGGAAACCGACCTCGCGGTGCTCAAGATCGACCTGAAAAACCTGCCATCGATCACCATCGGCCGCTCGGAAAACATCCGCGTCGGCGACGTCGCGCTGGCCATCGGCAACCCGTTCGGGGTCGGCCAGACGGTGACCATGGGCATCATCAGCGCCACCGGGCGCAATCAATTGGGCCTGAACAACTACGAAGATTTCATCCAGACCGACGCCGCCATCAACCCGGGCAACTCCGGCGGCGCCCTGGTGGACGCCAACGGCAACCTGACCGGCATCAACACCGCAATCTTCTCCAAGTCCGGCGGCTCCCAGGGCATCGGCTTTGCCATCCCGATCAAACTGGCCATGGAGGTGATGAAGTCGATCATCGAGCACGGCCAGGTAATCCGTGGCTGGCTGGGGATCGAGGTGCAGCCATTGACGCAGGAACTGGCGGAATCCTTTGGCCTGTCCGGACGCCCGGGGATCGTGGTCGCGGGGATCTTCCGCGATGGCCCGGCGCAGAAGGCCGGCATGCAACTGGGTGACGTCATCCTGAGCATCGATGGCGAGCCGGCAGGCGACGGTCGACGCTCGATGAACCAGGTGGCGCGGATCAAGCCCAGCGACAAGGTCAGCATCCTGGTGATGCGCAATGGCAAGGAGCTCAAGCTCACCGCCGAGATCGGCCTGCGCCCACCGCCAGCACCGGTTAAAGAACAAGAGTAAGTGCCGACCGGGGGCGACCCCGGTTAAAAGCATATATTCTCATTGGTCATGTTATATTGTTTCAATATCGCTATTGGAACGATGCCATGACGTCCCGCAAAATCGTCTCCCTGGCAGGCCTGACCCTGGGCCTGCTGGGGGATCCCGTCTTCGCCGAAGAACCGCAAACCGTTGAACTGGACGCCATCAGCGTCACCTCTGAATTTCCCTCGGCCAGCGAACCGCACAAAGGTTATCGCGCCACCTATGCCAGTGGCGCGACCAAGACCGACACCGCGCTCCGCGACATCCCGCAATCCATCAGCGTCATCCCCGCCAGCGTGCTCACCGACCTGGGCAGCAACCAGGTCGAACGGGCCCTGGAATTCGCCGGCGGTGTTTCCAAGCAGAACAACTTCGGCGGCCTGACCCTCTACGAATACAGCGTGCGCGGCTTCACCGCCTCCGAGTTCTACAAGGACGGTTTCAGCGCCAACCGCGGTTATCCCAGCACCCCGGACGCGGCCAATATCGAGCGCATTGAAGTGCTCAAGGGCCCCGCCGCCAGCCTTTACGGACGTGGCGACCCAGGGGGCACGGTTAATATCGTGACCAAGAAACCCCAGCCCGAGGCCTTCGCCACCCTGCAGACCAGCGCCGGCAGTTGGGACCGCTATCGCACCGCCCTCGACCTCAATACCCCGCTCGACGAGCAAGGCAAACTGCTGTCGCGGGTCAATCTGGCGGTGGAGGACAACCACAGCTTTCGCGATCACGTCGACAGCAAGCGGGTTTTCGTCGCGCCCTCCTTCAGCTGGCAGCTGGACCCGGACACCCGCCTGAGCCTGGAAAGCGAGTTGGTCCGCCACAGCTCCACCTTCGATCGGGGCATCGTCGCCCCCAATAATCGCTGGAGCGGCGTGTCGCGCTCGACCTTTCTTGGCGAACCCAACGACGGCGACATCGACAACCACAACAACCTGCTGCAAGCGGCCCTCGAACATCAGCTCAATGACGCCTGGTCATTGCGCCTGGCCAGCCACTACAAGCAAGGCCAGCTATGGGGCTTTGCCTCGGAAAGCCGCCCGCTGAACCCCAACGGCCACAGCGTCAACCGCCGCTATCGCGAGCGCGACACCTCGTGGCACGACAGCATCAGCCAGCTGGAACTGCGCGGGCGCGTCGACCTTGGCCATTGGCAACATGAGCTGCTGCTCGGCAGCGAGTACGAGGACTACCGCAAGAACGAACGCGTCACCACCCGCGCCGGCGGCGGCTATGCCATCGATATCTACGACCCGGTCTACGGCCAGACGAAACCAGCGGGCCTGCCCTCGGGCACCGATTTCTTCGAGCATGTGCGCAGCCAGGCGCTGAACCTGCAGGACCAGATCATCTTCAGCGAGCGCCTGCGCGGCCTGATCGGCGTACGTTTCGAGCATTTCGAGCAGGCCATCGATAACCATGTCAGCGGCAACACCAGCCGCCAGACCCACGACGCCCTGACCCAACGGGTCGGCCTGCTCTATCAGTTGACCCCGCAACTGGGCCTGTTTGCCAACGCCTCGACCTCGTTCAAGCCGAACAATGGCCTGGATGCGGCCGGCAAGTCGTTCAAACCCGAAGAAGGTGTCGGCTATGAAGCCGGACTCAAGAGCGAGCTGTTCGACGAGCGCCTGAGCGCCACCCTCGCCGTGTTCCACATCGAAAAGGAAAACGTCCTGGCGCTGGACCCAGACACCGACTCCAGCCGCGCCGTGGGCCGGGCCCGCAGCCAAGGTATCGACCTGCAACTGAGCGGGCAACTGACGGACGCGGTACGGGTGATCGGCGCCCTGGCCTACATCGATGCCGAGGTCACCAAGGGCGACCAGGCGATCCCCGCCGGCAGCCGGGTCCTGGGCGTGGCCAAGCGCAGCGCCAGCCTGCTGGGGGTCTATGAATTCCAGGATGGCTGGCTGCGCGGCTCCGACGCAGGCGCGGCCCTCACCTACGTCGGTGACCGCTCGGGTGAAGCCGGAGGCAGCTTCGAGTTGCCGGCGTACCACACGGTCGATTTGCTGGCGCACTACAAGGCCAGCGACGAACTGACCCTGGGCCTGAACCTGAACAACCTGTTCGACGAAAAATATTACGAGCGCTCCTACAGCAACTACTGGGTCAATCCCGGCGAGCCGCGCAATTTCACCGTCAGCCTGACACTCAACCTGTAACAGGAATTCGCCATGCACCCACTCCCCTCACGCGCCCTCTGCGGGCTGCTCGGTTTGCTGCTCGCGGCCCAGGCCTCGGCCCACGGCCTGTGGACCGAACAACGACGCGGCAACATCGAGGTCGTCTACGGCCACGGCGCCGAAGACAACGCCTTCAAAGCGCAAAAAATCAGTGGTGCCTGGGCCTTTGATGGCAGCGGCAAAATGATCCCGGTGACGGTCCAGCGCCTGCCGGACCACGCACGCCTGCTGCCGTTGAAACCGCCGGCAATCATGGCCGTGGCGCTGGATAACGGCATGTGGTCGCAGACCGCAGACCAGAAGTGGATCAACCAGGGACGCAGCACAGTACCCGGCGCGGTGGCATCGACCCAGACCTTCAAGTACAGCCTGACGATTTACCAGCCGGGGGCGAAGTTGCCGCCGTTGCAGCAGATCAAGCTATTGATTCGCCCCGAAGTCGACCCGCTGACCGTCGGCCCGGGCAACGCCCTGCCGGTTCGGGTGCTGCTCGACGGCAAGCCCGTGGCCGGGGTCAAGCTGATCGGTGACTATCGCAACGCGCCCAGCACCTTGAGCAGCGAAACCGATGCCGAAGGCCGGGCCCAGGTGATTGTGCGCAATGAGGGTTTGAACGTGATTGCGGCGCAGCTGGAAGTGCCGGTGAAAGACAACCCGGATGTGGCGTCACGCGGGTTGTTCAGTTCCCTGACCTTCCTCGGCGAGCCCCATCACGAATAAGCCTGCAGCCCGCATCAGCCGCCATTGCGGCGGCTGATGCCTCAGGCCAGCAGCGCGCTACAGCTCGCCCAGGCCGTCGATCAGCGCCTGGTTCTGCTCCGGGGTGCCGATGGTGATACGCAGGAACTGCGCGATGCGTTCCTGTTTGAAGTGACGCACGATCACCCCCTGTTCGCGCAGCTTGGCCGCAAGGCCGGCGGCATCGTGCTGCGGGTGACGGGCAAAGATGAAGTTGGCCGCCGACGGCAGCACTTCAAACCCCTTGGCCTGCAACTGCGCCACCACGTGCTCGCGACTGTCGATCACCTGTTTGCAGGTCTGCTCGAAGTACTCGCGATCCTCGAATGCCGCAGCGGCGCCGACAATCGCCAGGCGATCCAGCGGGTAGGAGTTGAAGCTGTTCTTGATCCGCTCCAGGGCCTCGATCAGGTCCGGATGGCCCACCGCCAGACCGACCCGCAGGCCCGCCAGGGAACGGGACTTGGACAGGGTCTGGGTCACCAGCAGGTTCGGGTAACGGTCCACCAGGCTGATCGCGGTCTGGCCGCCAAAGTCGATATAGGCCTCATCCACCACCACCACGGAGTCCGGGCTGGCCTTGAGGATCTGCTCGATCGCCTCCAGCGCCAACAGGCAACCGGTGGGCGCGTTGGGGTTGGGGAAAATGATCCCGCCATTGGCCCGGGCGTAGTCTGCCGTGCGGATCTGGAACTGCTCATCCAGCGCCACCGCTTCGAACGGGATGCCATACAAGCCGCAATACACCGGGTAGAAGCTGTAGCTGATATCGGGAAACAGCAGCGGCTGCTCGTGCTGGAACAGGCCGTGGAAGATATGCGCCAGCACCTCGTCGGAACCATTGCCAAGGAACACCTGGCTGGCCTGCACCCCGTAATACTCGGCGACGGCGTGCTTGAGCAGGTCGCTGTTGGGGTCCGGATACAGGCGCAGGTTGTCGTTCAACTCGCCGCGCATCGCCGCCAGCGCCTTGGGCGACGGGCCGTAGGGGTTTTCGTTGGTGTTGAGTTTGACCAGCTTGGCCAGTTTCGGCTGTTCGCCCGGCACATAAGGCACCAGATCCTTGACGAACGGACTCCAGAATTTGCTCATGCTCATTGCCCCTGCTCTTGATCGTCGACGATGCGGTACTCGGCGCTGCGGGCGTGGGCGGTCAGCGACTCGCCACGGGCCAGCACGGAAGCGGTCTTGCCCAGTTCGGAAGCACCCTGCTCGGAGCAGAAGATGATCGACGAACGTTTCTGGAAGTCATAAACCCCCAGCGGCGACGAGAAACGCGCGGTGCCGGAGGTCGGCAGCACGTGGTTCGGGCCCGCGCAATAGTCGCCCAGGGCCTCCGAGGTGTGGCGTCCCATGAAGATCGCGCCAGCGTGGCGAATCTGCGGCAGCCAGGCTTGCGGGTCAGCCACCGACAGCTCCAGGTGTTCCGGGGCAATGCGGTTGGCGACGTCGATCGCCTGCTGCATGTCGCGCACCTTGATCAGGGCGCCACGGCCGTTGATCGAAGTGTTGATGATTTCCGCGCGCTCCATGGTCGGCAGCAGCTTGGCGATGCTCGCCGCCACCCGGTCGAGGAACTCGGCATCCGGGCTGACCAGGATCGCCTGGGCGTCCTCGTCGTGCTCGGCCTGGGAGAACAGGTCCATGGCGATCCAGTCCGGATCGGTCTGGCCATCGCACACCACCAGAATCTCCGACGGCCCGGCGATCATGTCGATCCCCACCTGGCCAAAGACGTGGCGCTTGGCGGTGGCGACATAGATGTTGCCCGGCCCCACCACCTTGTCCACCCGAGGCACGCTTTCAGTGCCGTAGGCCAGGGCGGCTACCGCCTGGGCGCCACCGATGGTGAAGACCCGGTCGACCCCGGCGATGCAGGCCGCAGCCAGCACCAGCTCATTGAGCTCGCCACGCGGGGTGGGCACAACCATCACCACTTCGGCGACGCCGGCGACCTTGGCCGGAATCGCGTTCATCAGCACCGAAGACGGATAGGACGCCTTGCCGCCCGGCACATAGAGCCCGGCACGGTCCAGCGGGGTGACTTTCTGCCCCAGCACCGTGCCGTCGGCCTCGGTGTAGGTCCAGGAATCCTGTTTCTGTTTTTCGTGGTAGCTGCGCACCCGAGCGGCAGCCTTTTCCAGGGCTTCGCGCTGGGCCACGGTGATGCGGGTCAAGGCCAGTTCCAGGCGCTCGCGCGGCAGGATCAGGTCGGCCATGGACGCCACTTGCAGGCCATCGAACTTCTCGGTGAACTCCACCAGCGCCGCATCGCCACGCTCGCGCACGGCCTTGATGATGTCCAGCACCCGCTGATTGACCGAGTCGTCAGACACACTTTCCCAGCTCAGCAGATGATCCAGATGATGCGCGAAATCCGGGTCAGCAGCGTTGAGTCGGCGAATTGCAGTCGGTGCGGTCATAGCGAGAGCCTCATAGGATTGGCAAAAACTCAGGCGCCCGAAGCTACCATTCGATCCGCTTGGGCACCTGAGAATTCTGGCTATGAGGCGGATAGACGGGCGCAACTCAAGGTTGCGCGGGTAAATCAGCCGCGGTGTCGCGACTCCACTGCTTTGCGCAGGGTGTCGATCAACGCCTGGATACGGGCGTGTTGCATTTTCATCGAAGCCTTGTTGACGATCAGCCGGGAGCTGATGTCGGCAATGAAATCCTGGGGTTCCAGGCCATTGGCGCGCAAGGTGTTGCCGGTGTCGACCACGTCGATGATCTTGTCGGCCAGGCCAATCAGCGGCGCCAGCTCCATGGAGCCGTAGAGCTTGATGATGTCGACCTGGCGGCCCTGCTCGGCGTAGTAACGCTTGGCAACGTTGACGAACTTGGTCGCCACCCGCAGCCGGCCCTTGGGCTCGACATCGCCGACCCGGCCAGCGGTCATCAGCTTGCACAGGGCGATACGCAGGTCCAGGGGCTCATACAGGCCCTGGCCGCCGTATTCCATCAACACATCTTTACCGGCCACGCCCAGGTCTGCGGCACCATGCTCGACGTAAGTCGGCACGTCGGTGGCACGCACGATCAGCAGGCGTACATCGGCCTGGGTCGTGGGGATGATCAGCTTGCGGCTCTTGTCCGGATTCTCGGTCGGCACGATACCCGCTTCAGCCAGAAGCGGCAGGGTGTCGTCCAGAATGCGGCCCTTGGACAGTGCGATGGTCAACATGGGAAACGTCAGTCCTTATCAGGCTACTGATGGCCGGTCGCAAACGGCGCCGGACACGCATCGAGGGCATTACAGCCTCGATGAAGCAAATCAGTTAACAGCAAACTGTGGCGAGGGCGCTTGCTCCCTCACCACAATTGCAGCAGAAACTAGCCCGGTACGCGGCGGATCTTGGCGCCGAGCATCTGCAGTTTCTCTTCGATGCACTCGTAACCACGATCGATGTGGTAGATGCGGTCGATCAGGGTGTCACCTTCGGCGATCAGCGCCGAAATCACCAGGCTGGCCGAAGCGCGCAGGTCGGTGGCCATGACGGGCGCGCCCTTGAGCTTCTCGGTGCCGGTGACGATGGCCGTGTTGCCTTCAACCTGGATCTTGGCGCCCATGCGGTGCAGTTCGTAAACGTGCATGAAGCGGTTTTCGAAGATGGTCTCGATCACCGCGCCAGTGCCTTCGGCAATCGCGTTGAGGGAGATGAACTGCGCCTGCATGTCGGTCGGGAACGCCGGGTACGGAGCGGTACGCACGTTCACGGCTTTGGGCCGCTTGCCGTGCATGTTCAGTTCGATCCAGTCTTCGCCGCAGGTGATTTCAGCACCGGCTTCGCGCAGTTTTTCCAGCACGGCTTCGAGGATGGTCGGATCGGTGTCCTTGACCTTGACGCGGCCGCCGGTAACGGCTGCAGCCACCAGGTAGGTGCCGGTCTCGATACGGTCCGGCATCACCTTGTAGGTGGCCGGGTGCAGACGCTCGACGCCATCGATGGTGATGGTGTCGGTGCCGGCGCCACTGATCTTGGCGCCCATGGCGATCAGGAAGTTCGCCAGGTCGATGACTTCAGGTTCGCGAGCGGCGTTTTGCAGCACACTGCGGCCTTTGGCCAGAGCGGCCGCCATCATGATGTTCTCGGTACCGGTCACACTGACGGTGTCGAAGAAGAAGTGCGCACCGCGCAGGCCACCCTCAGGGGCCTTGGCCTTGATGTAGCCGCCTTCGACGTCAATCACCGCACCCATGGCTTCCAGGCCACGGATATGCAGGTCGACCGGACGCGAACCGATGGCGCAACCGCCAGGCAGGGCCACTTCGGCTTCGCCGAAACGGGCAACCATCGGGCCCAGTACCAGGATCGAGGCACGCATGGTTTTCACCAGTTCGTACGGTGCGATCAGGGTCTTGATGGTGCGCGGGTCGATTTCGACGCTGAGCTTCTCGTCGATCACCGGCTCGATGCCCATGCGACCGAACAGCTCGATCATGGTGGTGATGTCGTGCAAGTGCGGCAGGTTGGCCACAGTCACCGGGCCATCGCACAGCAGGGTAGCGGCCAGAATCGGCAGGGCGGAGTTCTTCGCCCCGGAGATGCGGATTTCGCCATCAAGACGAACACCGCCGGTAATAATCAATTTATCCATAAGAATCTCGACGCCCTTGGGCTCAGGTGCGCTCGGCCCAGGCCGCGCTGCTGAAAAATTTCATAGTGACCGCGTGGATGCTGCCATCGGCGATCCATGGGTTCAAATGGGCATAGATGCTCTGCTGACGCTTGACCGGGCTCAAAGCCACCAGTTCGTCACTAATCACGTTCAGCTGAAAGTTGCAGCCTTCGCCCTCAACTTCTACCTGTACTGATAAAAGAGTCTCGGACAGCTTTCCCTCAAGAAAGCTCTTCACTTCGGTGGCCTGCATGCTCAACCTCAATCGGCGCCCTGTGCGCGCGGGTCGCACATCATACAAAAAAGCCCCGCGCCTGCGAACCCCGCATAGCAGGACTCTGACGGGGGGCTTCTATAAAGGTGGGTTATTACGGATGGGTCAGGATTTCGGTGAGGCCGGAGACCTGGGCAATTTCACGCATGTCTTCGGGCAATCCGCGAACGCTGACGGCCTTGCCAGCCGCCAGCCCATCACGCATGAACGCCAGCAGCAGCGCCAGACCGACGCTGCTGGACTTGGTCACCGCCGAGCAATCGAGCACCAATGTCGCGTCCTTGCTGGCTTTGATCAACGACTGGCCCTGCTTGCGCAGGTCCGGGCCGCTGCGGTAATCCAGCACTCCGCTAAGCAGCAATTCGCCAGCATTCCCCTGGCGGACGGCCGACTCGCTCATTGCGCGGCCTTCTGCGCGGCGTCTTCGGTCACTTCCTTGGCCTTGGCCACTTCACCGGCCCAACCGTTGATGGTTTTGTCCAGGTCGTTGCCATTGCGCTGCATCGCATCAGCGAACTGATCACGGAACAGCTTGCCGATATTGATGCCGTTGATGATCACGTTGCGCACTTTCCACTCACCGTTGATTTTCTCAAGGGTGTAGGACACAGGGTAGATCGAGCCGTTGTTGCCCTTGACCTGCATGTCAACGCTGGTGCGGGTACCGCTTTCATCCTTGGCCGGAGAAACGGTGATGCCCTGGTTGTTGTACTCAAGCAACGCATTGCCATAGAACTGCATCAGGCTGCGTTTGAAGTTTTCCTGGAAGCGCGCCATCTGCTCCGGGGTGGCCTTGCGCGAGTACTTCACGGTCATGATGCTGCGCGAAATACCGTCGGCGTCCACCACCGGGCCAACGATGCCGTTGAGCGCCTGGTAGAACTCGCTTGGGCTCTGCTTGTACTTCTCTTTGTTGGCCGCCAGATCGGCGAGCAACCGGGTAGTGGTGTCCTGAACCAGTTCGTGCGCGGAAGGCGCAGCCACGGCGTTAGCCATCAACGGCAGCGCCGCGAGTAATACCAACAGGCCACGTCGCAAGGTAGAGATCATGGAAAAACTCCTCATTTGGCGTCTTTGCTAACGGTATTGAGCAGGAATTTACCGATCAGGTCCTCAAGTACCAGCGACGACTGGGTGTCATGGATGGTCCCGCCATCCTTGAGCAAGGCTTCTTCCCCACCGACGCTGATACCGATGTATTTCTCACCCAACAGGCCAGCCGTGAGAATAGATGCAGTGGAGTCAGTCGGCAGGTTATCTACGCGCTTTTCCACTTGCAGCGTCACTCGACCGGTGAAACTGTCGCGATCCAGATCGATAGCCGTGACCTTGCCGATGGTCACACCGGCCATGGTCACTTTGGCTCTGACAGTCAAACCGGCGATATTGTCGAAATAGGCATAAAGTTTATAAGTATCGGTGGCTGCGCTCGGGGACAGGCCGCTGACCCGCAGCGCCAGCAACAGCAAAGCCAGGATGCCAGCCAGCAAGAAAAGGCCGACACCGATTTCCAGGGTGCGGTTTTGCATCAGAAATCTCCAAACATCAAGGCGGTCAGAATAAAGTCCAGGCCGAGTACAGCCAATGAGGCATACACCACGGTCTTGGTAGTGGCACGACTGATCCCTTCTGAAGTGGGCTCACAGTCATAGCCTTGGAATACGGCGATCCATGTCACGACGAACGCAAAGACAATGCTTTTAATAACACCATTGAGCACGTCACCGCTGAACGTCACGCTATTTTGCATGTTCGACCAGTAGGAACCCTCATAGACTCCCAACCAATCGACGGCCACCCACGAACCACCCCAGATCCCGACCACGCTGAAAATGATCGCCAGCAACGGCAGGGAAATAAAGCCGGCCCACAGACGCGGGGCGACGATGTATTTGAGCGGGTCCACGCCAATCATTTCCAGGCTGGACAGCTGCTCGGTGGATTTCATGTTGCCGATTTCCGCCGTCAGCGCCGAACCGGCGCGCCCGGCGAACAGCAGTGCAGTCACCACCGGCCCCAGCTCGCGCAACAGCGTCAGGGCGACCATCTGCCCTACCGCCTGCTCCGAGCCGTAGCTGGACAGGATATTGAAGCCTTGCAGCGCCAACACCATGCCGATGAACACCCCGGAAACCACAATGATCACCAGCGACATCACGCCCACGGCATGCAGTTGCTTGATCAACAGGCCAAAACTGCCGCCGATGCCGCCGCGCCCCAGCAGGGCGTGAAACAGAAACAGCGTGGAACGCCCAAGCACCGAAACTACATCGATGCCAGAACGACCGAAGAGGCGAACCCTCTCCACTAAAGATATCTTGCGCATCAGCGCTTCCCCAGAAGATCTGCGCGGTAGTCCGGCGCTGGAAAGTGAAAGGGTACCGGGCCGTCTGGGTCGCCTTTCATGAACTGGCGGATGCGCGGATTATCGGACCCCATCAGCTCATCGGGCGTGCCCTGCCCCAATACCTGGCCATCGCCGACCACGTAGATGTAATCGGCAATGCTCGCGGTTTCTGCAAGATCGTGTGACACAACGATACTGGTAATGCCCAGCGCGTCGTTGAGCAGGCGAATCAGGCGCACCAGAACCCCCATGGCAATCGGGTCCTGGCCCACGAAGGGCTCGTCATACATGAGGATCTGCGGGTCCAGGGCGATCGCCCGGGCCAATGCCACACGACGCTTCATACCGCCGGACAGCTCATCCGGCATCAATTCGATGGCGCCACGCAGCCCGACCGCCTGCAGCTTGAGCAGGACAATGTCGCGGATCATTTCATCCGGCAGCTGGGTATGGACCCGCAGCGGGAATGCGACGTTCTCGAACACGTCCAGATCGGTAAACAGCGCGCCACTCTGGAACAGCACGCCCATTTGCTTGCGTGCGTCGAACAGGTCGCTGCGTGAGAGCTCCGGCAGATTCTGACCGTTGACCCACACTTCACCGGCGCTGGGGCGTAATTGCGCGCCCATCAGGCGCAACAGGGTGGTCTTTCCGCAACCGGAAGGCCCCATGATCCCGGTGACCTTGCCCCGCGGAATACGAATATCCACGTTATTGAAGATGCTGCGCGTACCGCGCTTGAAGGACAGCCCCTTCAGCTCGACCGCGTAGGCGTTATCGGCACTCATCTAAACTCCTTGCGATGCAGCCTATCACTAGGGCGCTAGGCTCCCTGCCGGGAGTTGATTCACCCGGGGCAGGCCGAACTGGCGGCGAACTATATCATTGCTGATACGGAGCCCCCAAGGCCGAAGCCTCGGCTATTCAGCCACACGACAGGCAAAAAACCAGGCCTTTCCTTAGTTACCCCCAAGAAAGGCTGACGAACTTGCGTGAGGGAATTGATCATTGCCGCTATAATCGCCGCCTTTTCATCAGGCTATACGATTTCTGACATGAGCCAATCCAGCGACCTGATTCAATCGGCACAACGCACCATCCGCCTCGAAGTTGAAGCAGTAGAAGCCCTGCTGCCCCTTATCGACGCTGATTTCGTACGCGCTTGCGAGATGATTCTGGCCAGCAAAGGCCGCGTAGTCGTGGTCGGCATGGGCAAATCCGGGCATATCGGCAACAAGATCGCCGCGACCCTGGCCAGCACCGGCACCACGGCGTTTTTTGTCCACCCGGCCGAAGCCAGCCACGGCGACATGGGCATGATTACCCGGGACGACGTGATCCTGGCCCTGTCCAACTCGGGCTCGACCAATGAAATCGTGACCCTGTTGCCGCTGATCAAGCGCCTGGGCATCCAGCTCATCAGCCTCACCGGCAACCCGGACTCACCGCTGGCCAAGGCCGCCGAGGTCAATCTCAACGTCCACGTCGAGCACGAAGCCTGCCCGCTGAACCTGGCGCCGACCTCGTCGACCACTGCCGCCCTGGTCATGGGCGACGCCCTGGCCGTGGCACTGCTGGAAGCACGCGGTTTTACCGCCGAAGACTTCGCGTTTTCCCATCCGGGCGGCGCCCTGGGGCGTCGCCTGCTGCTGAAAGTCGAGAACGTGATGCACGCCGGCAGCGAACTGCCCCTGGTGCAACGCGGCACCCTGCTCAAGGACGCGCTCATGGAAATGACCCGCAAGGGCCTGGGCATGACCGCGATCATCGAGGCCGACGGGCGCCTGGCCGGGATCTTCACGGACGGCGACCTGCGCCGCACCCTGGATCGCACCATCGATATCCACCACGCGACCATCGATGAAGTCATGACCCTTCATGGCAAGACCGCTCGTGCCGATATGCTGGCAGCCGAAGCGCTGAAAATCATGGAAGACCACCGAATCAACGCACTGGTAGTGGTGGACAAGGAGGACCGACCTATCGGCGCCTTCAACCTGTCCGACCTGCTGCGTGCCGGAGTAATGTGATGAGTGCCGACCTGCTGCAACGTGGCAAAAACATCAAGCTGGCGATTTTTGACGTCGACGGCGTACTGACCGACGGTCGCCTGTACTTCCTCGAAGACGGCAGCGAGTTCAAGACCTTCAATACCCTCGACGGCCAGGGCATCAAGATGCTGATGGCCGCCGGCGTGCAGACCGCAATCATCAGCGGGCGCAAGACCCCGGTGGTCGAGCGCCGGGCCAAGAACCTGGGAATTCCCCATCTGTACCAAGGCCGCGAAGACAAGCTGGTGGTACTCGACGAGCTACTTGGCCAACTCGGCCTAAGCTATGACCAGGTCGCCTACCTGGGTGACGATCTGCCGGACTTGCCGGTAATCCGTCGCGTCGGCCTGGGCATGGCCGTGGCCAATGCTGCAAGTTTCGTCCGCGAACACGCCCACGGCATCACCCAGGCCCGTGGCGGCGAAGGTGCCGCGCGCGAATTCTGCGAGCTGATCCTGCGCGCCCAAGGCAGCCTTGAAGCGGCCAACGCCGCCTACTTATAGAGCCTTTTATGCTGAGCAAAAAGATTCGCAACATTCTGCTGTTCGGGGTCCTTGCCGCGTTGTTCGCGGCAGTCGGCTACTGGAATATCAGCCCGGAACGCTTCCTCGACAAGCCAGTGGCACAGGTCGACGAGAGCGCCATCGACTATTACGCGGTCAACGCACGCAGCGTGCAGTACCTGCCCGACGGCAAAATGCAGTACGAAATGACGTCCGACAAGGTCGAGCACTTGAAGGCCACCGAAGTCACCCTGCTGACCAAGCCAGACCTGCAGATGTACCGCGGCACCACCTTTCCCTGGCATGTCCAGAGCGAACGCGGCGAGGTCAACCCGGACGGCACTGAAGTCGAGCTGATCGATTCGGTACGGGTCGCACGCACCGATGAGAAAAATCGCACGGTGCTGATTACCACTTCCCGCATGACAGTATTCCCGCAGAAGCAATATGCGCAGACCGAGCAAGCCGTTAGAATCGACGGCGCCGGCGGCGTGACTACGGCCAAGGGAATGAAAGCGTATTTGAAAGACGGCAGGATGAACCTGCTATCGAACGTAAGAGGACAGTATGAGGCTCGTTAAAACCCTCCCTATTTTGCTCAGTCTGGGCGCAGCACTGGGAAGCGTGAGCGCCTGGGCTCTGCCGAACGATAGCCAACAACCTATCCGCATTCAGGCCGATGACGCACAACTCGATGACCGCCAGGGCATCGCCACCTACAAGGGCGATGTGATCATCACCCAGGGCTCGATGAAGATCACTGGCAATACCGTGACCATCACCCGCACCGCGTCCGGTGAAATCGACGTGGTGACCTCGGTGGGCAACCTGGCGTATTTCGAGCAACTGCAGAAAGCCACCGATCCCAAGCCGGTACAGGCCTACGCCGTGACCATTCAGTACCACGCAGCGCAAAACCGCATCGTACTGATCGACAAGGCCAAGGTGATCAACGACGGCAACACCACCGAAGGCGAGAAAATCGTCTACGACACCGTCAAGCAGGTCGCCAACGCCGGTCGCGCCAATGGCAGCTCGGTCACCGCGCCACGTCCGCGGATCGACATGGTCATCCAGCCGAAAAAGAAAACTGACGAGCAAAAGGCCCAGTAATGGCAACTCTGAAAGCTCAGCATCTGGCCAAGAGCTACAAGAGCCGTCAGGTCGTGCGTGACGTCAGTCTGTCCATCGACAGCGGTCAGATCGTCGGCCTGCTCGGCCCCAACGGCGCCGGCAAGACCACCTGCTTCTACATGATCGTCGGCCTGGTCCAGGCCGATCAGGGGCGCGTGCTGATCGACGACCTCGACGTCAGCCACCAGCCCATGCACGGCCGCGCCCGTGCCGGCATCGGCTACCTGCCCCAGGAAGCGTCGATCTTTCGCAAGCTGTCGGTCGCTGACAACATCATGGCCATCCTCGAGACCCGCAAGGAGCTCGACAAGGCCGGTCGCCGCAAGGAACTGGAAAGCCTGCTCCAGGAATTCCACATCCACCACATTCGCGACAACCTCGGCATGAGCCTGTCCGGTGGTGAACGCCGCCGAGTGGAAATCGCCCGCGCCCTGGCCACATCGCCGAAATTCATCCTGCTCGACGAACCTTTCGCCGGCGTGGACCCGATCTCGGTCGGCGACATCAAGCAGATCATTCATCACCTCAAGGCCAAGGGCATTGGTGTACTGATCACCGACCACAATGTCCGGGAAACCCTCGATATCTGCGAAACAGCCTACATCGTCAACGACGGTCAACTGATCGCCGAGGGCACGCCCGAAACCATCCTGGCCAACGAATTGGTCAAGGAAGTGTATCTGGGCCATGAGTTCCGCCTGTAAGCACTGAGGTGTTTGGCTAGTCGCCAGAGCGCCACCTTCAATAAATCCCTACAAATTTTATTGTTACCGCGCTCTAGGCAAACACTTCAGTTTCAGGCATATAATTTGCTTATGTTTGGCGCTCACGCGCCCTGTAGTGGATGGCGCATGTGCGCCGGCGAATAAGGTGTTAAGCCCCTGCCATGAAACCATCGCTAGTCCTGAGAATGGGCCAGCAGCTGACGATGACACCGCAGCTGCAACAGGCCATCCGCCTGCTCCAATTGTCGACCCTGGACCTGCAACAGGAAATCCAGGAGGCCTTGGAGTCCAATCCGATGCTCGAACGCCAGGAAGAAGGCGACGACTTCGACAACACCGACCCTCTGGCCGACAACGCCGAGCAAAAACCCAACACCGACATCCAGGAACCCTCCTACCAGGAAACCGCCCCCACGGTGGACAACCTCGAGGACGGCGAATGGAACGAGCGCATTCCCAACGAATTGCCGGTGGATACCGCCTGGGAAGACGTCTACCAGACCAGCGCCAGCAGCCTGCCCAGCAACGATGACGACGAGTGGGACTTCACCACCCGCACCTCCGCCGGCGAAAGCCTGCAGAGCCACCTGCTGTGGCAACTGAACCTGGCGCCGATGTCCGACACCGACCGCCTGATTGCCGTGACCCTGATCGACTGCATCAACAATCAGGGCTACCTGGACGAAACCCTCGAGGAAATCCTCGAAGCCTTCGATCCGGAGCTGGACATCGAACTGGACGAGATCGAAGCCGTCCTGCACCGCATCCAGCAATTCGAGCCGGCCGGCATCGGTGCACGCACCCTGGGTGAGTGCCTGTTGCTGCAACTGCGCCAGCTGCCAGCCAAGACCCCTTGGCTGAGCGAGGCGCAGCGCCTGGTCAGCGACTACATCGACCTGCTGGGCAGCCGCGACTACAGCCAGCTGATGCGCCGCATGAAGCTCAAGGAAGACGAGCTGCGCCAGGTCATCGAACTGGTACAGAGCCTGAACCCGCGCCCCGGCTCGCAGATCGAGTCTGCCGAGGCCGAGTACGTGGTCCCTGACGTGATCGTGCGCAAGGACAACGAGCGCTGGCTGGTCGAGCTGAATCAGGAATCGGTGCCGCGCCTGCGGGTCAACCCGCAGTACGCAGGCTTCGTGCGCCGTGCCGACAGCAGCGCCGACAACACCTTCATGCGCAATCAGCTGCAAGAGGCCCGCTGGTTCATCAAGAGCCTGCAAAGCCGCAACGAAACCCTGATGAAAGTCGCGACCCAGATCGTCGAGCATCAGCGCGGCTTCCTCGAGTACGGCGACGAAGCGATGAAGCCGTTGGTCCTGCACGACATCGCCGAAGCGGTGGGCATGCACGAATCGACGATTTCCCGGGTGACCACGCAAAAATTCATGCATACCCCACGGGGTATTTATGAACTGAAATACTTTTTCTCCAGCCACGTAAGTACCTCCGAAGGCGGTGAATGCTCGTCCACGGCGATTCGCGCGATCATCAAAAAACTGGTGGCCGCGGAAAATCAGAAAAAGCCGTTGAGTGACAGCAAGATCGCTGGTTTACTGGAGGCACAAGGCATTCAGGTAGCCCGTCGTACCGTCGCCAAGTACCGCGAATCCCTCGGGATCGCGCCTTCCAGCGAACGGAAGCGGTTGATGTAACCGCCGGGCTCGCCACAGCGTTCCAGTGGCAGGCAACCCAGCCTGCCGCTTTATGCACTGGCAACGAAGGAGAAGCTGTATGCAAGTCAACATCAGTGGACACCAACTGGAAGTGACCGAGCCCCTGCGCGCTTACATCGGCGAAAAACTCGACCGACTGGAGCGGCACTTTGACAAGATTACCAATGTGCAGGTAACGATGGCTGTCGAGAAACTGAAGCAGAAAATCGAAGCCACCCTGCACATCCACGGTGGGGAGGTTGTCGCCAATGCAGAACATGACGATATGTATGCCGCGATCGACCTGCTCACGGATAAGCTGGACCGCCAACTGAAAAAGCATAAGGAAAAGCAACTCCACCTTCTCCAAGGCACGGGTCGCTAACACTCCCCTCCCATGATCCGACTTGAAAGTATCCTGACCCCCGGCCGTTCCCTCGTGAACGTGCCGGGCGGCAGTAAAAAACGCGCTCTCGAACAAATTGCCAACCTGATCAGCCGCGAAGTGCCGGATCTGGAGATGCAGGATGTCTTCGAGAGCCTGATTGCCCGTGAAAAACTCGGTTCCACCGGTTTTGGCAACGGCATCGCCATTCCACATTGCCGCCTCAAAGGCTGCGAGTCGCCCATCAGTGCGTTAATGCACCTGGACGCCCCCATAGATTTCGACGCCATCGACGGCGCGCCGGTCGACCTGCTGTTCGTACTGCTGGTCCCCGAAGCTGCTACCGATGCGCACCTGGAACTGCTGCGGCAGATCGCCAGCATGCTTGATCGCAAGGAAGTGCGTGACAGGCTGCGCAGCGCCGACAGCAACCAAGCCCTGTATCAGGTAGTCCTGGACGAGCAGAACGGTCAGTAACCATGCGCTTGATCATTGTCAGCGGCCGCTCCGGCTCCGGTAAAAGTACCGCCCTCGCTGTCCTGGAGGATAACGGTTACTACTGCATCGACAACTTGCCGGCAGGCTTGCTGCCGGAGTTGGCCGAGCGTGCATTGATCCACACCGAACTGGCGCAACCGCTGGTGGCGGTCTCGATCGATGCGCGCAACCTGCCAAGCCATCTGTCACGCTTCCCCGAGCTGTTGGAAGAAGTGCGCAGCCGGCACATCCAGTGCGATGTGCTGTACCTGGACGCCGACGAGGAGACCCTGCTCAAACGGTTCTCGGAAACCCGTCGCCGCCACCCGCTGAGCAGCGCCAATCGCTCACTGGCCGAGGCCATCCAGGACGAAACCCAGCTCCTGGGCCCGATCGTCGACCTGGCCGACCTGACCATCAACACCACCAATCTGAACCTGTATCAGCTGCGCGACACCATCAAGTTGCGCCTGCTGAACCAGCCGGAGCCGGGCACCGCGTTTCTGGTGGAGTCCTTTGGCTTCAAGCGGGGCATGCCGGTGGATGCCGACCTGGTGTTCGACGTGCGCTGCCTGCCCAACCCCTACTGGAAGCCCGAACTGCGAGACCAGTCAGGGCTGGACCAGCCTGTAGCCGATTACCTGGCCGCACAGCCCGATGTCGAAGACATGTTCCAGGACATCTCCAGCTACCTGCTCAAATGGTTGCCGCGCTTTGCCGCCAGCAACCGCGCTTACGTCACTATTGCCATTGGCTGCACGGGCGGGCATCACCGCTCGGTCTACCTGACCGAACGCCTGGGCCAGGTCCTGCAACAATCCCTAAAGAACGTCCAGGTTCGCCACCGCGACCTTAGCTGAAAGGACCACCACCGCGATGCCTGCTCTGGAAATTGAAATCATCAACAAACTGGGCTTGCATGCCCGGGCTTCTGCAAAATTTGTCGGTGTGGCCGGCCAGTTTCAGTGCCAGATCAGAGCGGGCAGGACTCCCGAGTCCATGGTCGACGGTAAAAGCATCATGGCGATGATGATGTTGGCTGCAGGCAAAGGCACCCGCATTCATCTGAAAACCGAAGGCGAGCAAGAGCAGGAAGCGCTGGATGCGCTGGTGGCATTGATCAACAATTATTTCGACGAAGGCGAGTAAGCAACGCCCTCGGCGCGTCGACTGTCCAGCCGACGCGCACCAGGCCAGGCCGCTATTTGGCTCGCTAGGCCAGCGCCGTATCCATCACCATCATCAGACAGAAACCGATGCACAGCCCAAGGCTCGCGAGCTTCTCGTGACCGTTGCGCCGCGACTCGGGAATCACCTCGTGGGTCACCACCAGCAACATGGCGCCTGCGGCCAGCGCCAGGCCCAGGGGCAACAGAATCTCGGCCAGGCTCACCAGCCAGGCGCAGAGCAAGGCAAACACCGGTTCGACCAGGCCCGAGGCGGCGCCAATCAGGAATGCCTTGACCCGCGACATTCCGGCCCCCGCCAGCACCAGCGCGATGACCAGGCCTTCCGGCACGTCCTGCAGGGCGATGCCCATGGCCAGGCTGTCGGCGTCGGGCATGCCGCCACCGGCAGACACCCCCACCGCCATGCCTTCCGGGATGTTATGGGCGATGATCGCGAACACAAACAGCCAGATACGCGGAGGAATCACCGGATGCCCCGGTGTGCCAACCAGCATTTCCGGGCTGGCCCCCGACACCTTGCGGTCCACCAGAAACAGGCCGAAGGCACCGAGCATGATGCCCAGGCTAATCAGCCCGCTGGCGCCCCAGGGCGACAAGCCGAGGCTCGTGGCGGCGGCAATTCCCGGCACAATCAGGGAAAACGCCGTCGCCGCAAGCATCACCCCGGCACCGAAACCCAGCAGCGTGTCATTGAGGGCCTGGGGCATCTTGCGGATGACCAGCACCGGGACCGCCCCCAGTGCCGTACCCAGGGCGCAGAGCGCCCCGCCTTCCAGAGCCCGCAACAGTTTCGGTTCCAGATCCAGCCAGCTCAGGCCCTTGGCCACCAGCAATGCGGTACCCGCCAACAGCAACAACGAACCAAACGCATAACGAAACATTCGCACGCTGCTGATCGCCAGTGTTTCAGTGCCCATAGTCGGCCTTAGGTCTTTTTATAGTGAGGGTTCAAACCAGCGCGGCCTGGTAGCGCTGGGCGACTTCCGGCCAATGGACGACGTTGTAGAACGCGTTGATGTATTCCGGACGACGGTTCTGATAGCGCAGGTAGTAGGCGTGCTCCCACACGTCCAGGCCGAGGATCGGCGTGTTGCCGTTCATCAGCGGGCTGTCCTGGTTACCGCTGCTCTCTACCACCAGGGTCTTTTGCGGCGTCACGCTGAGCCAGGCCCAACCGCTGCCGAAGCGGGTCAGTGCGGCTTTGGTGAAGGCTTCCTTGAAACTCTCGAAGCCACCCAACTGCTCGTCGATTGCACGCCCCAGGTCGCCCTCCGGCTTGCCACCGCCATTGGGCGCCATGACCGCCCAGAACAACGAGTGGTTGGCATGCCCGCCGCCCTGGTTGATCACCGCGGCGCGCAGTTTTTCCGGCAACTGCTGAACGCTGGCCACCAGCTTTTCTACCGACCAGTCGGCCCACTCGGTGCCTTCGACAGCCGCGTTGAGGTTGTTGATGTAGGTCTGGTGGTGCTTGGTGTAGTGGATTTCCATGGTCTGCGCATCGATATGCGGTTCCAGGGCGTCATAGGCGTAGGGCAAGGCAGGCAAGGTAAAAGACATATCAATGTACTCCGTAATAAGGGCCGTTCGAGGTCGCGGGGCCAGAAGCCAATTGCGCGACGTTGCTCTCCAGCAAGCGGTGGGTGCGCGGGTATTCGCCGTGCTCGCTGATGAAATTGAGCAGCTCGACATAGGTCTTGCTGCTCTGGCGCAATGCCGCCTCGCGCAAGGCCGGGGCCAGGCGAGCATCCTGCATGGTCTGCAACAGCCGCTGATGAATGGCGCACAGGTACTCCGCGCTCTCCTCCGGCTGGTTCAGGCGCAGGTGCAGATCCGCCAGGTTGTGATGGGAAATGACGCAGGCCGCCACCGCTTCGTCGGCATTCGACCAACGCTCGAACAACACCTGGGCCAGGGCCAGCGCCTGCAGGTAATACTCGCGAGCGTCCACCAGATCGCCTTGGGTGAAGAAGCGATTGGCCCTTTCGATCGTGCGTTTCCAGTGCTCCATGGTGAGCCTCCAAAGCAGTGACGGGGGGAGTTAAACGCCGCCCGCGGTGAGCTTTTCCGGATCCAGCAGAACTTCCAGTTGGCTGCGCGACAGGTCGGTGTGTTCAAGCGCCACGTCGATGACCGGGCGCCCTTGCTTGTAAGCGGTCTTGGCGATCTCGGCGGCCTTCTGGTAACCGATGATCGGGTTCAGCGCAGTGACCAGGATCGGGTTGCGCGCCAACGCCTCTTTGATTTTGGCCTCGTTGACCTTGAAGCTGGCGATGGCCTTGTCCGCCAGCAAGCGGCTGGCATTGGCCATCAACTCGATGCTGCTCAGCAGGTTTTGCGCAATGATCGGCAGCATCACGTTCAACTCGAAGTTGCCCGACTGGCCGGCGACGGTAATCACCGAGTCGTTGCCGATTACTTGCGCCGCCACCATGGCCGTGGCTTCAGGAATCACCGGATTGACCTTGCCCGGCATGATCGAACTGCCCGGCTGCAAGGCTTCCAGCTCGATCTCACCGAGGCCGGCCAGGGGGCCCGAGTTCATCCAACGCAGGTCGTTGGCAATTTTCATCAGGGACACGGCAACCGCCTTGAGCTGACCGGAAACCGCAACGGCGGTGTCCTGGGAGCCGATCAGGGCGAACAGGTTCTTACCCGGAGTGAATTGCACCTGGGTCAGCTTGCTCAGTTGCTGGCTGAAGCGCGCGGCAAATTGCGGATGGGCGTTGATCCCGGTGCCGACGGCAGTGCCGCCCTGGGCCAGGGCTTGCAGGCTTGGCAGCAAGTCCTGCAGGTGGCCGATATTGGCCTTGAGTTGCTGCGCCCACCCTTCCAGGACCTGGCTCATGCGCACCGGCATGGCGTCCATCAGGTGGGTGCGGCCAGTCTTGATGAACGGGTGCACCTCCACGGCCTTACGCTCGATGACCTGCACCAGGTGCAGCAGCGCCGGCAGCAGTTGCTCATGCAGGGTCAGTGCCGCGCTGACATGGATGGTGGTGGGGATGATGTCGTTGCTGCTCTGCCCGCAGTTCACGTGGTCATTGGGGTTGACCGGCTCACCCAGCAGGCGGCTGGCCAGCGTCGCGATCACTTCGTTGGCGTTCATGTTGGAACTGGTGCCGGAGCCGGTCTGGAAGATATCCACCGGGAAATGCTGCATGTAATCGCCTTCCAGCAAGCCTTGGGCGGCGTCGACGATGGCCTTGCCCTGGGCTGGGCTGATTTGCTCGAGCTCGACGTTGGCCTGGGCCGCTGCGGCCTTGGCCAGGATCAGGGCGCGAATGAACTGCGCCGGCATGCGTTGGTGGCTGATCGGAAAGTTATCCACCGCGCGCTGGGTCTGGGCGCCATACAGCGCCTGCTCCGGGACCTGCAACTCGCCCATGCTGTCGCGTTCGATACGGGTATTACTCATCGGGAAATCCTTGCACCAGTTCATTCAGAGGGATGGAAGGCTGCAGCGAGCAGGTCGCCAACTGCCAGGCATAGCTTTGCCAGCGCTTGAGCCGGCATTTGCACAGGGACAGGCGCTCCAGGTCGCGCAACGGCCGCCAGGCCTGGTCCATACACTGGCTGCGCCAGTGCCAGGGCAAGGCCGTATCGGCGGCGGTGTCGAGCAGGAGCCGCAAAGAAGTTTCGGCCACGGTCCAGGGCGAGGTAGCCGTGCAACAGGCCAGATAGCGCCCTTCGGCCAGGTAATGCTCGATCAGACGCGGCTCGTCCGGATCGAGGGCGCAACGGATCTGGCGGCTCATCCAGCGCCAGCTTTCGAGGTAAGGCTGCTCATGCAAGGCAGAACTCATGACCTGGGCTCATTCAGAAATGAGATTTATTATTAAATGATATTGAGAATCAAAACAAGCGCGGTCGCTTCGGCCATTGCAGAATCCGCCGCGATGGGTGGCAGCCACATGCCGCAATTCACAGCGCAGGTCACCGGCAAATCCCGAGCAAAAAAAACGCGCCATCCCGTAAAGGAAGGCGCGTTTCGGTTACAGCAGGAGCGTTTAGCTGCCGGCGACGGTCATGCGTTCGATCAATACCGAGCCGGTGCGGATGTTGCTGCGCAGCTCCAGATCGTTACCTACGGCGACGATCTGCTTGAACATGTCACGCATGTTGCCGGCAATGGTCACTTCCTGGACCGCGAACTGGATCTCGCCGTTCTCGACCCAGAACCCGGCCGCGCCACGGGAGTAGTCGCCGGTGACCATGTTCAGGCCGTGCCCCATCAGTTCGGTCACCAACAACCCACGCCCCATGCGCCGCAGCAGCGCCGCCTGGTCTTCATCGCCATGGGTGATGAAGAGGTTGTGCACGCCGCCGGCGTTGGCGGTGCTGGGCAGGCCGAGCTTGCGACCGGAATAGGTGCCGAGGATGTAGGACACCAGTTCGCCGTCCTGAACGAACGGCTTGGCATAGGTGGCCAGGCCATCGCCGTCGAACGCCGAGCTGCCCATGGCGCGCATCAGGTGCGGCCGCTCATCGATGGTCAGCCACTGCGGGAACAGCTGCTGGCCCAGGGCACCTTCGAGGAACGACGACTTGCGGTACAGATTGCCCCCGGAAATCGCCCCCAGGAAACTGCCGAACAGGCCGCCGGCCAGCTCCGCGGAGAACAGCACCGGCACTTCACAGGTCGGGACCGGGCGCGCACCCAGGCGGCTCGCGGCCCGTTGCGCTGCGCGCTGGCCGATGCTGACTGGGTCAGCCAGCAATTCGCCCTGGCGGCTCACGTCGTACCAGTAGTCGCGCTGCATCTGGCCATCGGCTTCAGCGATCATCACGCAGCTCAAGCTGTGACGGGTCGAGGCGTAACCGCCGACAAACCCATGGCTGTTGCCATACACGCGGCAGCCTTGATGGGTACTCAAGGTGGTGCCATCGGCATTCTTGATCCGGCTGTCGGCAGCAAAGGCCGCCGCTTCACAGGCCAGGGCCTGTTCAATGGCTTGTTCGGGCGTGATGTCCCAGGCGTGGAACAGGTCGAAATCCTGCAAGTTGGTGGCCATCAAGGACGCATCGGCCAGGCCTGAGGCCTCGTCTTCCGAGGTGTGCTTGGCGATGGCCAGCGCGGCGGCAACGGTCTCGCGGATCGCATCCGGGCCACTGGCCGAGGTGCTGGCCGAGCCCTTTCGCTGCCCCACGTAGAGGGTGATGCCAAAACCCTGGTCGCGGTTGAACTCCACGGTCTCCACTTCGCGCTGGCGCACCGAGGTCGACAGGCCCTGCTCCAGGGACACCGCCACTTCACAGGCACTGGCGCCCTGGCGCTTGGCCTCGGCAATGATCTGCTCGACTTGTTCCTGCAGTGCCGGCAAAGCTTGTGGGCCGACGCTTTCTGCTGCACTCATGGTGTTCTCCACTCAAATTCTGCTTTCGGTTAAGGCCTTCGAGCGACCGGGCCGGACAAGCGGCCCCCGACTGGTTATCATGGCGGCGTTTCTTTGCGGACTGCCACCATGGTTGATTCTTACGACGACTCCCTCGATGGGGAGAAAAGCAAATCCCAGGTCAAACGCGAGCTGCATGCTCTGGTTGACCTCGGCGAGCGCCTTACAACACTCAAGCCTGACTTGCTGGCAAAACTGCCTTTGACCGACGCCATGCGCCGGGCCTTGGCCGATGCGCCCAAGCACACCGCGAATATCGCGCGTAAACGGCACCTCATGTTCATCGGCAAGCTGATGCGCGATCAGGACACTGCCGCCATTCTGGTCTTGCTCGATCAACTCGATGCCTCCACCCGGCAGTACAACGAACGCTTCCATGGCCTGGAACGCTGGCGCGATCGCTTGATCGCAGGCGATGACGGCGTGCTGGAAAAGTTTGTCATCGACTACCCCGAGGCTGATCGCCAGCAATTGCGCTCCCTGATCCGTCAGGCCCAGCACGAACTGGCGCATAACAAGCCACCGGCGTCGAGCCGTAAAATCTTCAAGTACATCCGCGAGCTGGACGAGACTCAACGCGGTCTGCGCTGAAGCCTTGGCCAGGTGGGTTGCCTTGCAGCCCACCCGCAGCTCGCAGGTTTTCAAGCGTCGCGATCAGGACCCCGTGCCACCCACGGTGATTGCGTCGATTTTCAAGGTGGGCTGGCCGACACCTACCGGTACCGACTGCCCATCCTTGCCACAGGTCCCTACCCCGCTGTCCAGTGACAGGTCATTACCGACCATCGACACCTTGCTCATGGCTTCCGGGCCATTGCCGATCAGGGTCGCGCCTTTGACCGGTGCGGTGATCTTGCCGTCTTCGATCAGGTACGCCTCGCTGGTGGAGAACACAAACTTGCCGCTGGTGATATCCACCTGGCCGCCGCCCAAGTTGGCGCAGTAGATACCGCGCTTGACCGAGGCGATGATTTCCTCGGGGTCGCTTTCGCCCGCCAGCATGTAGGTGTTGGTCATGCGTGGCATCGGCAGGTGCGCGTAAGACTCGCGGCGACCGTTGCCGGTGCGGGCCACACCCATCAACCGGGCATTGAGTTTGTCTTGCATGTAGCCCTTGAGGACGCCGTTTTCGATCAGGGTCGTGCACTCGGTCGGCGTGCCTTCGTCATCCACGGTCAGCGAACCGCGACGCCCGGCCAGGGTGCCGTCGTCGACGATGGTGCAAAGCTTGGAAGCAACCATTTCGCCCATGCGCCCGCTGTAGGCCGAACTGCCCTTGCGGTTGAAGTCGCCTTCCAGGCCATGGCCGACCGCTTCGTGCAGCAGCACGCCCGACCAGCCTGAACCCAGGACCACCGGCAAGGTGCCGGCCGGAGCCGGGATGGCTTCCAGGTTGACCAGGGCCTGGCGCAGTGCTTCACGGGCGTAGCCCATGGCACGGTCTTCGGCGAGGAAATAACGGTAGTCGGTACGCCCGCCACCGCCGTGGCCACCGCGCTCGCGACGGCCGTTCTGTTCGACGATCACGCTGACGTTGAAGCGCACCAGCGGGCGCACATCCGCCGCCAGGCTGCCGTCGGTGGACGCAACAAGAATGCGTTCCCAGACCCCGGCCATGCTCACGCTGACCTGCTGGATCCGTGGGTCCAGGGCCCGGGTCGCCACATCGATGCGCTTGAGCAGCTCGACCTTCTCGGCGCGGCTGATGACTTCCAGGGGGTTATCCGGCGCGTACAACTGGGCCACGTCCTGGGTGCTGAACGCCTGCACGCTGCCGTTTTGTCCGGCACGGGAAATCGAACGCGCGGCGCGGGCGGCCAGGCCCAGGGCTTCCAGGGTGATGGCATTGCTGTAGGCAAAGCCGGTTTTTTCACCGGACTGGGCCCGCACACCAACGCCCTGATCGAGATTGAAACTGCCTTCCTTGACGATGCCGTCTTCCAGGGACCAGGACTCGGAGATCTGACCCTGGAAATACAGGTCTGCCGCATCGATGCCCGGGCCGGCCAGATCGCCAAGCACGCCTTGCAGGCTTTCGATGGTCACGCCGCCGGGGGCTAAAAGGTGTTCACTGACTGAGGACAACAACCCGCTCATATGCTTTGGCCTTAAATTCGTCGTTCTTATGCAAGTCGCTGCGCGCCTTGCGAGAAAAAGCGCCGGTGACTGGCCACCGGCATCCGCGCCCGTATGGACGCCTGTTCGCTGCTATCGCGTTCGGCCAGCAGCACGGCCTCGCCTTGATCCTGCTGTGCCAGCACTCGTCCCCAAGGGTCGACAATGGCGGCATGACCATGGGTCTCCCGAGGCCCAGGATGAGTACCACCCTGGGCGGCCGCCAGCAGGTAGCACTGGGTTTCAATGGCCCGGGCCCGTATCAGCACCTCCCAATGCGCGGCCCCGGTGACCGCGGTAAAGGCCGACGGCGCGGTAATCAGCTCGGCCCCGGCCGCACGCAGTTCGCTGTACAGCTCGGGGAAACGCAGGTCGTAACACACCGACAGGCCTACACGACCGACCGGGGTATCGGCCACCACCACTCGCTCTCCATGAGCATAGTCATCCGATTCTCGGTAACGCCCACGATTGTCGGCCACGTCGACATCGAACAGGTGCAGCTTGTCGTAGCGCGCCACCGTCTCACCGTGCTCATCCACCAGCAGCGAGCAGGCATTGGCCTTGCCCAGCGGCTGATCCACCGGCGGCAGGGGCAAGGTGCCGGCGACTATCCATAACTTGAGGTCGCAAGCGGTCTGTTTCAACCAGGGCAGGATCGGGCCTTCGCCCAAGGCTTCGGCGCGCCCGATGGCCGCGGCGTCGCGGCGGCCCATGGCGGCGAAGTTTTCCGGCAGCACTGCCAGCTTTGCGCCACCGGCGGCGGCTTGTTCGAGCAGGCGGCGAGCCGTCTGCAGATTGGCCAGCACATCGCTCTGGCTGACCATTTGAATCACCGCAAGAGACATGGCGCACTCCGAATGGGGGATGCGGCCATGCTACTCCATGGGCCTGGGCCGTGGTTTCTCAAAAGGGCTTGTCGAAGGTGATTTTCGGCTCTTTCCATGGCCCCTTGACGTTGTATTTGACGCTGGCGAAGCGCGCCACACGGTCACCGATCAGCTTGTCGATCAGAAACAGCGCACCACCGATCGCCGGCGCGCCGACGATCAGCGCCGCAATCGGCAGGTTGTTGGTCACCGGCAAGGTCACCAGCAGCTTGGCATCCACCTGGTCAGCCACCATGTCCAGGGTGCCATTGAGCTCCAGGTTGCTCGAAGGCCCGGCCAGGGTGATGGGTTCGCGGGTCACATAGACACCATTGCTCGCCACCAGCAGCCCCTTCACCCGGTCGTAGCTCAAGCCCTTGCCGAACAGGTCGGAGAAGTCCAGGCGCAAGCGCCGGCCGATGGAGTTGAAGTTGAGCAGGCCAAATACCCGCAGCGCCTGCGCGCCCCCTTCGACTTCCACGAACTGGCCCTTGCGCAAGGTCGCGTCGAGGGTGCCGGAGAAGCGCTTGAGGCCGACCCAGGCCGGCGAACCCGGCCAGCGACCGTCGACATCCAGATGGAAATCCTCACTGGTCACCGTCGGTGCAAAGCCCCAGCCCTTGAGCACGTCCGCCAGGTTCTTGCCCCCCAGGCGCCCTTTGATCCAGCTGTTGCTGGCGCCGGCCTGGCCTTCCCAGCCGCCGTCGCCCTGCAACACCATGCCCTTGAGGCCCAGGTCCAGGCTGTTGAAGGCCATGCCCTTGGGCGTTGGCCGCACCTTAAGCGCCCAGGCGCCGATCAGGTCGGGGCCCTGGAACAGCTGAGCGATGGCAATATCCAGCGCCGGGACTTGCTTGGGATCGACCGAGGCCAGCGGGTCCGGGGCGTTTTCGTCGGCCTGCGCCGTCGGGTCCGCCGCCGGCAGCCGCACATACTGCATGTTGATCGCCATCGGCGCGGACTTGGCATCGGGAATCCCGACATTGCCCTTGGCCTGCTGGCTGTCGATCTGCAAGGCCCAGGCCGCCGGCTTGCGCTGCAACTGCAGGCTGACCTGATCCAGGGTGGTACCGAAAGCGCTAAGTTTGCCGACCTTGAACTCGGCTCCGCTCAGCAGCTGCTTGGCGCTGCCGCCGGGGTCCTGTCCGGCGTAACGATCGACCAGGGCCTTCCACGGTTCCACGTCCAGCTCGGACAACACCCCGCGAATCCGCAGACCTTTGGCGACCGGCAGGATCGCCTCGCCACTGCCCAGGAACAGCTCGCCACGACCGGCGGCGAAATTGCTGCCAGGCGCGGCAAAGGTAAAGTCGGCCAGCTCGCCGTATTTGAACCAGTAACGCCGTTCAGCCCCCTGCAAGGTCATGCGGAACACACTGTCGCGGCCCATGCTGGCAGGCATGCCGAAGGGTGCCGGCAGATCCACCGCCAGCCCTTTGAGACTGGAACTGACCATCATCTGGCTGTCGGCGCCATCCAGGGTCAATTGCAGTTGATAGGGCACGTCACCGGACACCGGCAGCGGCTGGCCGACCTTCAGCCAGTCAGTGAGTTTTTTGACCGCGACCTGGCCTTTGGCGACCACCCGTGTACTGAGTTTGCCGCCCTTGCCGTCCGCGAAAATCTGCGCCGTCACCGGGCGCTCGAACGCCTGGGCACTGATGTCCTGGCCGCTCAGGCCCTTGCTGCTATCAAAGCGAAAATCGCCCTTGAGCTGGGTCAGTTCCAGCTCCGGCTCACTGAGTTTCAAGCGGGATTTATCGGTCTTGAAGTCCACCAGGATCTTCGGCTCGTCACCCTTGGCCAGGGGAATATCCAGCTTCAGCTTGCCCTTGAGCTCGCCCTCGCCTTGCCAGCCGGCAAAGGTCGAGCCGGTGCCGATCGGTGCGTCCTGGAGAATTTTCAGGCCGTCGCCCAGCCCACCGGCAAACTCGCCATCGAGGTACATATGGCTGATCTGGCCGCTGGGCACGTGGGGGATGTTGACGTAGACATCACGCACCTGGGTGTCGAGCAACTGCCCCTTGCTGGCCAGGATCCGCACACCGCTGTCTTCGATAAACACATCGCCACTGACTTTGCCGACATGGGGCCAGCCCGGCTGGAACGCCAGTTCGGCGTCATGCACCTTGAAGAACAGGCTGATGCTGCGGGCGGTATCCAGGGCGCCGTGATTCAGCGAGCCCTGGTACTGGAAGAAGCCTTCGTCGACCGCGCCCTTGAGGATCGCGGTGCGCAACCACTCGTCCAGCGCCGGGCTCAACACCTGCGGCAGGTACTTGGCGGTGTAGCGCCCATCACCCTCCAGCAGGCCGACCCGCAGGTCCATGTAGTCTTCCTGGGTGTGGTCGAAATGCAGGCGGATCAGGAAGTCGCCAGCGATCTTGCCCTCCTCGCCCAGCACCTTGAGGTACGGCGCAACCAGGGTGAAACCTTGTTTGTCGAGTTTCCAGGTCAGCCGGGCATTGGCCTGAATGTACTGCCAGGGCTTGGCGAAGATGGGATAGAGGTGCAGGGAAAAATCCTTGCTGTCCATGCGCAGCTCACCCTGGCCCAGGTCGCCGCTGATGCTGCCGCTGACGTTACGCGCTGCCGGTGCACCGTAGTAGGCATCGAACCCCACCCGCTCCAGGTTGGCGGCAAAGCTCAGGCGCTGATCGCCGGTTTCTTGCGGACGGTAGTCGAGCAGCACATTGCGCATCACACCCGTGACCTTCAGCGCATCGACCGCCTTGGCCACCCCTTCCGGCAATGGCGCCAGGGCATCGATGAGCGGGGTCAGCGGGGTCAGGTCCAGGCGATCGGCCTGCAGGTGCCAAAGCTCCTGCACCTGCTCCGCCGCATGGCTCTGTTGCAACTGGATACGCGACTGCCAGCGCGTCTCGCCCAGGTTCAGGGCCAGGGAATCGAGCACTACGCTGAAACCTTTATCACTGCGCTGGAAGTAGGCATTGAGCGCCAGGTTTTTCAGGGTGACCGGCTTGCGCTCGGCGTAGGCGCCGCTGACCTGAGGAGCATTGAGGCGCACCACCGCACTTTGCACGGTGCCCTCGCCCCAGCTCAGCCAGAACTCGCCGCCAGCCTTGAGCTCGGACAGCTTCCACTGTTGCGCCAAGCGGGCCGGCAACCAGCGCGCCCAGTCACTTTGCGGCAGGCTCAAGTAGGCATCGGCCTGCCCTTCGCGCCACTGGCTGGCCTTGATCCGGGTTTGCAGGTTGAGCGCCACCGGCTGGCCGTCAGGCAGGGTCAGGCGCGCCTCCAGGCGTTGACGGCTGGCGCCGGTCTTCAGCTCAAGGCCGACATAGGTCAGGCTGATCGGCCCATGATCGAGCGGCTGCAGGGTCACCTGGCTGTCGAGCACCGACAGCCGGGCGACCATTTGCATACGATTGAGCAACTGTTCGGGGTCCAGCGGCTGGTCCTGCTGCGTTGGCAAGCCTTCCAGCTGCCAATGGCCGTCGGGGTTTTCCTTGAGGCTCAGGTTCAGACCGTTGAGCTCGAGGCGGCCAATGCGCACCTCCCACGCCAGCAGGCTGGCCAGCACGTCCGGCGCGACCCGCACCTGGTCCAGGCGCAAGGCATTGGCACTTTCGCCAACCATCACGTCACGGGCCACCAGCACCGGTGACAAACCGTTCCAGCTGCCTTCCAGGGCACCGATGTGCACGGGCAGGCCCAGCGCCTGCTGCGCCTTGTCCTCGACTTCGGCACGGTATTCGGCGACCAGCGGGGTCAGCTCGCGGCCGAGACTGACGTACAGCGCAGTCAGCACCAGCAGCACCGCGCAAAGCCCAAGCCCCCAGCGAATCAGTGCGGTGAACAGGCGGATCAACCGCTCCATGTCAGTGGGCTCCCAAGGCAATAGTCATGCAAAAAGCTGAAGCCAGCCGTTGCCAATAAGTTGAAACACGCGGACTCAGAGCAGCACCACGTCGTATTGTTCCTGGGAATACATGGTTTCGACCTGAAAACGAATGGTCCGACCGATAAACCCCTCGAGCTCGGCCACGTTGCCCGACTCCTCGTCGAGCAAGCGATCCACCACTTTCTGGTTGGCCAGTACTCGATAACCTTCAGCCTGATAGGCCCGCGCTTCACGCAGGATCTCGCGGAAAATCTCGTAACAGACGGTTTCCGGAGTCTTCAACTTGCCCCGGCCCTGGCAACTGCTGCAGGGCTCGCACAGGACCTGCTCCAGGCTTTCACGGGTGCGCTTGCGCGTCATCTGCACCAGGCCCAGCTCGGTGATGCCGATGATGTTGGTCTTGGCGTGGTCGCGCTCCAGCTGTTTCTCCAGGGTCCGCAATACCTGGCGCTGGTGTTCTTCATCTTCCATGTCGATGAAGTCGATGATGATGATCCCGCCCAGGTTGCGCAGGCGCAGTTGACGCGCAATGGCGGTCGCGGCTTCAAGGTTAGTCTTGAAGATGGTTTCTTCAAGGTTGCGATGGCCGACGAAGGCCCCGGTGTTGACGTCGATGGTGGTCATCGCCTCGGCCGGATCGACCACCAGGTAGCCGCCGGACTTGAGCGGCACCTTGCGCTCCAGGGCTTTCTGGATCTCGTCTTCGACCCCGTACAGATCGAAAATCGGCCGTTCCCCCGGGTAGTGCTCCAGGCGGTCGGCGATTTCCGGCATCAGTTCGGCCACGAACTGCGTGGTCTTCTGGAAGGTTTCCCGGGAGTCGATGCGGATCTTCTCGATCTTCGGGCTGACCAGGTCGCGCAAGGTACGCAACGCCAGGCCCAGGTCTTCATAGATCACGCTCGGCGCGCCGATGGTCTTGATCTGGGTTGCGATCTGATCCCACAACCGGCGCAGGTAGCGGATGTCCATCATGATTTCGTCGGCACCCGCGCCTTCGGCAGCGGTGCGCAGGATAAACCCGCCGGCTTCCTTGATGCCTTCCTGGGCCACACAGTCGCTGACCACCTTTTTCAGGCGCTCGCGCTCGGCTTCGTCTTCGATCTTCAGGGAAATACCGACATGGGCCGTGCGCGGCATGTACACCAGGTAGCGCGACGGGATCGACAGCTGGGTGGTCAGGCGTGCGCCCTTGGAACCGATGGGGTCCTTGGTGACTTGCACCACCAGGCTCTGCCCTTCATGCACCAGGGCGCTGATGCTTTCGACCGTCGAGCCTTCGCGCAGGGAGATTTCCGAGGCGTGGATAAACGCCGCGCGGTCCAGGCCGATGTCGACAAAGGCGGCCTGCATGCCCGGCAATACCCGGACCACCTTGCCTTTATAGATGTTGCCGACGATGCCGCGGCGCTGGGTGCGCTCGACATGCACTTCTTGCAGAACACCGTTTTCGACCACCGCCACGCGCGACTCCATCGGCGTGATGTTGATCAGAATCTCTTCGCTCATGGCAGGGTCTCGTTCAGGCATGTTCACTATAGATGGCCGCATCAGTCAGGTACGGCGCTTAGCGCACTGTAAGGTTTTGCCAACAGGGTATGCCGAAATGGCCCAGCAGTTCTGCGGTTTCGCAAACAGGCAGGCCCACCACGGCGGAATAACTGCCATTGAGCCCGGCGACAAACACCGCCGCAAGCCCCTGGATCGCATAGCCGCCGGCTTTGTCCTGGGGCTCGCCACTGTGCCAGTAGGCCGTGGCTTCATCGCCGCCAATCTCCCGAAAGCACACCAGGCTGCGCACTACCCGCGACTCGCAGCGCTGGCCATCGAGCACGGCAATGGCGGTCAGCACTTCATGTTCACGCCCCGACAGGGCCAGGAGCATGGATTGCGCATCGGCCTGATCCACGGGCTTGCCAAGAATCCGCCCATCGAGCACCACCGCCGTATCGGCCCCCAGCACGCAGGCCGGCGCCTGGGATTCGCTGCTGGTGATCAGGCCGCGCCCGGCCTCGGCCTTGCCCCGCGCCAGGCGCTCGACATAGGCCGCAGGGGCTTCATTGGGCAGAGGGGTTTCGTCGATATCCGCGCTGATGGCGGTAAAGGGCACGCCGATCTGCGTGAGCAATTCACGGCGACGCGGCGAGCCAGAGGCGAGGTAAAGCGGATTCATCAAGACATCTCCCTGTCGAGGTGCGGGTCAATGCCTGACCGAATTAATTGATTTTGAAGCGTCGGCGCAACCCGCGAAGACCGAAGCTGACCCACGGCCAGAGCAACGCGCTGATCAGGGCCGGCAGCAACACGGCAAGGGTTTCGCGATTGCCGGTCAGGGCGCTGAGCCACAGCTGGAGCAACTGCGCGAGCCCGAAGATCACCAGCACCACCAGGCTTTGCTGCCACATCGGGAACATCCGCACCCGCTGCTGCAACGACAGCACCAGGAAGGTGATCAGAGTCAGGATCAGCGCGTTGTGCCCGAGGAAGGTTCCGTCGAGCACGTCCTGGGCAATCCCCAGGCACCAGGCAGTGACCATCCCCACCCGCTGCGGCAGCTCCAAGGCCCAGAAGGCCAGCAGCAACGCCATAAACAACGGGCGCAGGATTTCAAAATGCGGAAACGGCACGATGCCAAGCAGCAACGCGATAAAGAAGGTCAGCCAGATGATCCAGCCATTCTGGGATTGCGCACTGGCCATTATTCTCGCGCCCGGGTGGTGGTTGCAGGTGGTTTGGCGGCAGCCGGCCTGGCCGGCGCTGCATGGGCAGGCGGTTTGGCAGGTGTCGCGGCAGCCGGGGTTGCGGCGGCAGGCGCAACCGCTGGGGCTGCCGCCGGTGCCGGCGTTACGGCAGGTTTGACCGGGGCGTCAGCAACGCCGCCAGGCTGATGCAGGGCCTCTTCGGCCTTGGCCGCGTCATTGGCACGCTCTTCAGGGGTACGGCTGTCACTGAACACCAGCAGCAGGTAGCGACTGCGGTTGAGGGCAGCGGTCGGGACCGCACGGACAATGGCAAACGGCTGGCCGGAGTCATGAATGACTTCCTTGACCGTGGCCACCGGGTAGCCCGCCGGGAAACGCTGGCCCAGGCCGGAGCTGACCAGCAGGTCGCCTTCCTTGATGTCGGCGGTATCGGCCACGTGGCGCAGTTCCAGGCGCTCCGGGTTGCCGGTGCCGCTGGCGATGGCACGCAGGCCGTTACGGTTGACCTGCACCGGAATACTGTGGGTGGTGTCGGTCAGCAACAGCACGCGAGAGGTGTAGGGCATCAACTCGACCACCTGGCCCATCAGGCCACGGGCATCGAGCACCGGCTGGCCGAGGACCACACCGTCGCGCTCACCTTTATTGATGATGATGCGATGGGTGAACGGGTTGGGATCGATGCCGATCAATTCGGCCACTTCGACCTTCTCATTGACCAGCGCCGAGGAGTTGAGCAACTCGCGCAGCCGAACGTTCTGCTCGGTCAGGGCGGCAAGCTTCTGCATGCGCCCCTGCAACAGCAGGTTTTCGGTCTTGAGTTTTTCGTTGTCGGCGGCGAGTTCGGTACGGCTGCCCAGCTGGCTGGACACGAACTGCCAGAACCGATCAGGCAGATCGGTGACCGTATACGCTTCCATCAGCACATACATCTGGCTGCGCACAGGCTTGAGCAGGGTAAAGCGGGCATCGACCACCATCAGCGCGACCGATAACACGACCAGCACCAACAAGCGTACGCCCAGTGAGGGGCCCTTGGCGAAAAGCGGTTTAATAAGCCGCTCCTCCCAGGCAAATGTTCTCTTTATTCATACGGCATCAAACCGGCCTGGATGCAGATTGACAGAAGATAAACGCCAACAGGCAGCACTGCAAAGTGCTACCTGCGAGCGGAACAGCATAGATGCATCCGGCGAAGTTATTCGCTGGAGAGCAGGTCCATGGTGTGTTTGTCCATCATTTCCAATGCACGGCCACCGCCGCGAGCAACACAGGTCAGCGGGTCTTCGGCAACGATCACCGGCAGGCCGGTTTCCTGTGCCAGCAGCTTGTCGAGGTCACGCAACAGGGCGCCACCACCGGTCAGCACCAGGCCACGCTCGGCGATATCCGAAGCCAGTTCCGGAGGCGATTGCTCCAGGGCGCTTTTCACTGCCTGAACGATGGTGGCCAGGGACTCTTGCAGAGCTTCCAGCACTTCATTGGAGTTCAGGGTGAAGGCACGTGGTACGCCTTCGGCCAGGTTGCGGCCGCGAACGTCGACTTCACGGACTTCGCCGCCCGGGTAGGCGGTACCGATTTCCTGCTTGATGCGCTCGGCGGTGGATTCGCCGATCAGGCTGCCGTAGTTGCGACGCACGTAAGTGATGATGGCTTCGTCGAAACGGTCGCCGCCCACACGTACGGATTCGGCGTAGACCACACCGTTCAGGGAGATCAGCGCGATTTCAGTGGTACCGCCACCGATATCCACGACCATCGAACCGCGAGCTTCTTCAACCGGCAGGCCGGCACCGATCGCAGCGGCCATTGGCTCTTCGATCAGGAACACTTCACGGGCACCGGCACCAAGGGCCGATTCACGGATGGCACGACGCTCAACCTGGGTGGACTTGCATGGAACGCAGATCAGCACACGAGGGCTAGGCTGCAGAAAGCTGTTTTCGTGAACCTTGTTGATAAAATATTGCAGCATCTTTTCGCAGACACTGAAGTCGGCGATAACGCCGTCTTTCATCGGACGAATGGCAGCAATGTTGCCCGGTGTACGGCCCAGCATGCGCTTGGCCTCGGTGCCGACGGCAACGACACTTTTCTGATTACCGTGGGTCCGAATGGCCACAACCGATGGTTCATTCAGGACGATACCGCGCTCGCGCACGTAAATAAGGGTGTTGGCAGTGCCCAGGTCAATGGAAAGATCGCTGGAAAACATGCCACGCAGTTTCTTGAACATGGGAAAGGGACCCTAGGCAACGCGTGGGTAAAAAAGTGCGGCAAACTCTAACAACGACAGGGATTTTGGGCAAGGCGCCAATATGTTAAATTGGCCGCTTTTCTGTGCACCAACCCCCACAATCGCGGCCTTATGACCGTAGAAATGCGGTAGTGTTCCGACAATCTAACACACGGACGACCTCCGTTCTGTTTTCCACTGGAGAATCCCATGGCGCTTGAACGCTCCGACGTGGAAAAAATCGCTCATCTGGCCTGTCTGGGCCTCAATGAAGCCGATCTTCCACACATCACCTCCGCCCTGAACAGCATTCTCGGGCTGGTGGATGAAATGCAGGCAGTCGATACCGACGGTATCGAACCCCTGGCCCACCCACTGGAAGCCAGCCAGCGCCTGCGCGCAGACGTTGTGACCGAGTCCAATCACCGCGAGGCTTATCAGTCCATCGCGCCAGCGGTCGAAAACGGCCTGTATCTGGTTCCGAAAGTCATCGACTAAAGGGAAAGAGCCTGCAATGCATCACATGACTCTGGCCGAGATCGCCCGCGGACTCGCCGATAAAAAGTTTTCTTCCGTAGAGCTGACCACGACCCTGCTGGCGCGCATCGCCCAGCTCGATCCGCAGCTCAACAGCTTCATCAGCCTCACCCAGGACCTGGCCCTGAGCCAGGCCAAGGCCGCCGACGCACGTCGCGCCAACGGTGAGAACGGCGCCCTGCTTGGCGCGCCGATCGCCCACAAAGACCTGTTCTGCACCCAGGGCATCCGCACCAGCTGCGGCTCGAAGATGCTCGACAACTTCAAGGCCCCCTACGACGCCACCGTGGTCGCCAAACTGGCCGCCGCCGGCACCGTGACCCTGGGCAAGACCAACATGGACGAATTCGCCATGGGTTCGGGCAACGAGTCGAGCTTCTACGGCCCGGCCAAAAACCCGTGGAACCTGGAATGCGTGCCGGGCGGCTCGTCCGGTGGTTCGGCCGCAGCAGTTGCCGCGCGCCTGCTGCCTGCAGCCACCGGCACCGATACCGGCGGCTCGATCCGCCAGCCCGCCGCACTGACCAACCTCACCGGGCTGAAACCGACCTACGGTCGCGTTTCGCGCTGGGGCATGATTGCCTACGCCTCAAGCCTCGATCAGGGCGGCCCGTTGGCGCGCACCGCCGAAGACTGCGCGATCCTGCTGCAGGGCATGGCCGGCTTCGACCCTAACGACTCCACCAGCATCGACGAACCGGTCCCGGACTACAGCGCCAGCCTCAACGGCTCGCTGCAGGGCCTGCGCATCGGCGTGCCCAAGGAATACTTCAGCGCCGGCCTCGACCCGCGCATCGCCGAGCTGATCCACACCAGCGTCAAGGAGCTGGAAAAGCTCGGCGCGGTGATCAAGGAAATCAGCCTGCCGAACATGCAGCACGCGATTCCCGCCTACTACGTGATCGCCCCGGCCGAGGCCTCCTCCAACCTCTCGCGTTTCGACGGCGTGCGCTTCGGCTACCGCTGCGAAAACCCGACCAAGCTTGAAGACCTGTACAAACGCTCCCGCGGCGAAGGTTTCGGCAGCGAAGTCCAACGCCGGATCATGGTCGGCGCCTACGCCCTGTCCGCCGGTTACTACGACGCCTACTACTTGAAGGCGCAGAAAATCCGCCGCCTGATCAAGAACGACTTCATGGCTGCCTTCAATGAAGTCGACATCATCCTCGGCCCGACCACGCCCAACCCGGCCTGGAAAATCGGCGCCAAGAGCAGCGACCCGGTCGCTGCGTACCTGGAAGACGTCTACACCATCACCGCCAACCTGGCCGGCCTGCCGGGCTTGTCCATGCCTGCCGGTTTCGTCGACGGCCTGCCGGTCGGCGTGCAGTTGCTCGCTCCTTATTTCCAGGAAGGTCGCCTGTTGAACGTTGCCCACCAGTATCAGCTCAACACTGACTGGCACACCCGCACCCCAACCGGCTTCTGAGGAGACACACATGCAATGGGAAGTCGTGATCGGGCTGGAGATTCATACCCAGCTCACCACTCAATCGAAGATTTTCTCCGGTAGCTCCACCGCCTTCGGTGCCGAGCCCAACACCCAGGCCAGCCTGGTCGACCTGGGCATGCCCGGCGTGCTGCCGGTGCTGAACCAGGAAGCGGTACGCATGGCGGTGATGTTCGGTCTGGCGGTCGACGCCGAGATCGGCCAGCACAACGTGTTCGCGCGTAAAAACTACTTCTACCCGGACCTGCCCAAGGGCTACCAGATCAGCCAGATGGAATTGCCGATCGTGGGCAAGGGCTTCCTGGATATTCCGCTGGAAGACGGCACGGTCAAACGCGTGGGCATCACCCGCGCGCACCTGGAAGAAGACGCCGGCAAAAGCCTGCACGAAGAGTTCAACGGTGCCACCGGCATCGACCTGAACCGTGCCGGCACGCCGTTGCTGGAAATCGTTTCCGAGCCGGACATGCGCAACGCCAAGGAAGCCGTGGCCTACGTCAAGTCGATCCACGCCCTGGTGCGCTACCTGGGTATCTGCGACGGCAACATGGCCGAAGGCTCCCTGCGTTGCGACTGCAACGTGTCGATCCGGCCCAAGGGCCAGGTCGAATTCGGCACCCGCTGCGAAATCAAGAACGTCAACTCGTTCCGCTTCATCGAGAAGGCGATCAACAGCGAAGTCCGGCGCCAGATCGAGCTGATCGAAGACGGTGGCAAGGTCATCCAGCAAACCCGCCTGTATGACCCGAACAAGGACGAAACCCGTCCGATGCGCAGCAAGGAAGAAGCCAACGACTACCGTTACTTCCCCGATCCGGACCTGTTGCCAGTGGTGATCGAAGACTCGTTCCTCGATGCCGTGCGCGCCACCCTGCCGGAACTGCCACCGCAAAAACGCGAGCGCTTCCAGGAGCAGTTCGGCCTGTCGGTCTACGATGCCAGCGTGCTGGCGTCGAGCCGTGAGCAGGCGGACTACTTCGAGAAGGTGGTGAAGATTGCCGGTGACGCCAAACTGGCCGCCAACTGGGTCATGGTCGAGTTGGGCAGCCTGTTGAACAAGCAGGGCCTGGAAATCGACGAGGCTCCGGTCTCGGCCGAGCAACTGGGCGGCATGCTGCTGCGGATCAAGGACAACACCATCTCCGGCAAGATTGCCAAGACCGTGTTTGAAGCCATGGCCAACGGCGAAGGCAGCGCTGACGACATCATCGACAAGCGTGGCCTCAAGCAAGTGACCGACAGCGGCGCCATCTCTGCCGTGCTCGACGAAATGCTCGCGGCCAACGCCGAGCAGGTCGAGCAGTACCGCGCGGCCGATGAAGCCAAGCGCGGCAAGATGTTCGGCTTCTTCGTCGGCCAGGCCATGAAAGCCTCCAAAGGCAAGGCCAACCCGCAACAGGTCAACGAGCTGCTGAAAAGCAAGCTTGAAGGCTGATAGCGGTGTATCGAGCGTGTGCCTGACCCCGGTCATGGCACACGCCCCTGTGGCGACGGAGCCTGCTCCCTCGCCACATTTATTATGCGAGCCCGGTTTATGAAGCGTCTGCTTGCTGCCTGTGCCCTGCTCTCCCTGCTTGCCGGCTGCGCCACCAGCCATGTCATCGACCCGCGCGGCTATGACGAAACCGGCACCGCCTCCTATTACGGTGCCCGCCACCATGGCAAGCGCACCGCCAGCGGCGAACCCTTCGACCAGCACGGCCTGAGCGCCGCCCATCGCGAGCTGCCCTTCGGCACTCGGGTGCAAGTCACCAATCTGAGCAACGACAAGACCGTGGTGGTGCGCATCAACGACCGCGGGCCCCACACCCGTGGCCGCCTGATCGACCTGTCCCGCGCCGCCGCCGAGCAACTGGGCATGCTGCGCAGCGGCACCGCGCGGGTGCGCGTGCAAGCCCTCAGCGACTGACCGACGGAGCCCTGACCATTTTCGGATTAGCCGATTTACCCCTGCTCAGCCTGGTGCAGCTTGTCAGCGGCCTGATCCTGCTGGTGGCCGGCGCCGAGCTGCTGGTCCGGGCCGCCGTGCGCCTGGCGGCGCGCCTGCATGTGCGGCCGCTGATCATCGGCCTGACCATTGTCGCCCTGGGCAGCAGCGCCCCGCAGATGGCAGTCAGCCTGCAGGCGACCCTGGCCGAAAACACCGATATCGCCGTGGGCAGCGTGATCGGCAGCAGCATCTTTAACATCCTGGTCACCCTCGGCCTGTCGGCCCTGATCATCCCGCTGCGGGTCTCGCGGCAACTGGTACGCCTGGATATCCCGCTGATGATCGGCGCCAGCCTGCTGGTGTTCGTCCTGGCCTACAACGAAGAGCTGACCCCGGTCGATGGCCTGATCCTGCTGGCCGCCCTGCTGCTGTACCTGGGCCTGCTGCTGCGCCAGTCGCGCCACAGCGCCCGCCCCCAGGCCGGCGTCGACCACACCGGCCAAGGCCTGCCCGCTGCCAGCAGCAACCCACCCTGGGTCAGCAGCCTGCTGTCGATGCTGCTGGGCCTGGGCCTGCTGGCGTTCGCCGGGCACCTGCTGTTGCAGGCGGCGGTGGAAGTGGCCTCCGACCTGGGCTTGTCCGAGCGCATCATCGGCCTGACCGTGATTGCGGTCGGCACCTCGCTGCCGGCGCTGGCCACCTCACTGATCGCCGCCTTGCGCGGGCAACGGGATATCGCCGTAGGCAACGTCATCGGCAGCAACCTGTTCAACCTGCTGGGGGTCCTGGGGTTCACCGCCCTGGTGGCACCGATGCCCCTGTCGGTCTCGCCCAACGCCCTGGATTTCGACCTGCCGGTGATGCTGGGTGTCGCCGTGCTGTGCCTGCCGGTGTTCTATTCCGGTTACCGGGTGACCCGGGCCGAGGGCTTGCTGTTTCTGGGCTTGTACCTGGCCTACGGGCTGCACGTGGTGTCCTTCACCACCGGCATGCCCCTGGCCGGCAAGCTGGAAAACCTGATGCTGTTTTTCGTCCTGCCGGCGCTGGTGGCTTTTTTGCTATTCAGCTCGCTGCGTGCCTGGCGCCGCCAACACAAGAAAGGAGAAGCACAATGACCGATCCAAAGAAGCCCGGTGTTGAAGTGCGGCGCCACGTCATGGGCGACGCATTCGTCGATCGCGCCCTGGGCAACGCCACCGACTTCACCCAGCCGCTGCAGGACTTCGTCAATGAACACGCCTGGGGCAGCGTCTGGAACCGCGAGGGCTTGCCGCTCAAGACCCGCAGCCTGATCACCCTGGCCGCGCTGACCGCGCTCAAGTGCCCGCAGGAGCTCAAGGGCCATGTGCGTGGCGCATTGAACAACGGTTGCAGCGTGGAAGAGATTCGCGAGGCACTGCTGCATTGCGCGGTGTATGCCGGGGTGCCGGCGGCGATCGATGCCTTCCGCGCAGCGCAGGAAGTGATCGACACCTACCAGAAGGCCGACTAAGGCCGCACCGGACTCGGCAACGGGCGGGTGATCAGCCCGTTGCCGGCGTCAGATCCAGCCGCCCCACTGCAACAGGAAGATCCCGATATTGGTGGTCACCGCCGCCATCAGCGTGGTGATGACAATGATCGCCGCCGCCAACTCATGGTTGCCATTGGCAGCGCGCGCCATGACAAAACTGGCGGCCGCCGTGGGGCTGCCGAAGTACAGAAACAGAATCCCCAGCTCCGCCCCGCGAAAACCGCACAACCAGGCGCCCAAGGTCGCCAGCACCGGCAACCCGACCATTTTCACCAGGCTCGAGCTCAGCGCCAGGTCGCCACTTTTGCGCAAGGCCGCCAGCGACAAGGTGCCGCCGATGCAGATCAGGGCCAGGGGCAGAGTCATCTGCGCCAGGTTCTGGCCGGAGCTTTCGAGCCAGCCCGGCAAGCTGATCTGCCAATAGGCAAAGGGCGCCGCCAACAGCACGCTGATGATCAGCGGGTTGCTGACCACGCTTTTGCAGATGCTCCACGGGTCGGACTTGATCACCGGGCTGTAGACCGCCAGGACGATGGTCGACAGGGTGTTGTAGAACAGAATCACCAGCGCCGCGAGCACCGCCCCCAGGGAGATCCCGTACGCGCCATACATGCTCGCCGCCAGGGCCAGGCCGATCACCCCGTTGTTGCCGCGAAACGCGCCCTGGGTGTAGATGCCGCGGTCTTCCCGCGGGCAACGCCAGATCGCCCAGCCCCAGGCACCGATAAAACTGAGCAGGGTGGCCACGGCGAAATAGATCAGCAGCCCGGGCTTGAGCGCCGAATGCAGGTCAGCATGGAGGATGCCCAGAAACAACAACGCCGGCATGGTGACGTTGAACACCAGGGCCGACGCGGTATGGATGAAATTGTCGTTGATCCAGCCCACGCGCTTGAGCAGTACGCCCAGAAACAACATCGCAAACACGGGGGCGGTGATGGTCAGCGTTTGAAGAAAAATAGCCAGCATGCGGGGTGAACCTTGAGCCCGTGGTCAGGGCGCCAATGATAAGCCAGTTTCCCGGCCCGGTCTCAGGCCCGGCGCCACCACCGGGCCAAAACCCTTCACCCCGGCAGGTGGATCAGGCCATTTGCGCAACACCCGCCTCGGGTTGCCGGGACCGCACGGCCAACACGACCACCACCATGCCCACCGCCGAGACCGCTGCGGCCAGGAAGAACGCCGAGTTGTAGCCGCCACCGTACTGGATCAGCAGGCCGGTCAGGGACGGTGCGGCGATACCCGCCAGGTTCGCCAGCAAATGCACGAAACCGCCGGTGCCGCCGACGCGGTTTTTCGGCACGATGTCCTGGATCAGCGCCCAGCAGATCTGCGGGGTCATGAACAGAAACACGCTGGACACGGTGATGCAGGCCACCGCCATCCCCAGTGACGCGACTTGGGTGGTCAGCAGCACACAGACCGCCGCCACACCCAGGCCCAGGGTCAGCACGATCTTGCGCGCCAGGATCACATTCCCCAGGCGCCGGCCCAGGCCATCGGCGAAGAAACCGCCGCCGAGAAAGCCCACCGCCGCGCCCAGCCACGGGATCACGCCGATGATGCTCATGCTCTTGATGTCCAGGTGCTGGTAATCCATCAGGTAGCTGGGCAGCCAGGTGAGGAAGAAATACAGCACGTAGTTGAAGCAGAAAAACGCCATGGCCACTGCCAGTACCGGCACCGAAAAGATGTAGTGGGTCAGGCTGCGACCCTCTTCGACGCTCTCGACAATGATGTTGGCGCGGCTCTGGCGAATCAGCTCGCGCTCGGCCTCGGACACTCGCGGATGCTGCTCGGGGGTGTCCTTGAAGAACTTCAGCCAGGCCAGCAGCCACAGGCCGCCCAGCACCGCGATCACCACGAAGGAAATCCGCCAGCCGAAATTCAACGCCACCAGGCCGACAATCGGCCCCGCCAGTGCCGCGCCCAGGGGTTGGCCACAGTTGGTGAAGCCGATCGCGCGGCCGGCTTCCTCGCGGGGGAACCAGTTGGTGATCGCCTTGTTGGTGGTGGTGCCCATCGGGCCTTCGCCCATGCCGAAAAAGATCCGGCAGATCAGCAACTGCACATACCCGGTGATCAGCGCCGTGAGGCCGCAAAACACCGACCAGCCGCCCGCGGCCCAGGCGAACACGCGCTTGGGCCCGAATTTATCCGCCGCATAGCCGCCGATAAAACAGAAGGCGCAGTAGCCGATAAAGAAGCTGCTGAAGATAAAACCCATTTGCGCGTCATTGATGTTCAGCTCGCCCTTGAGCAGCGGCGCCACCACCGACAACGCCGCGCGGTCGAGGTAGTTGAGCATCCCGGCGAAGAACAGCAGGCCGGCGATTTTCCAGCGGTATTTACCTAACATTTTTGTCGACCCTTATTGTTGTCAGGACAGCACTACAGATTCCACGGTGTAAGCCTTGAGCACCTCGGCGTCAGGCGCGAAGCCCAGCCCCGGCTGCTGCGGCAGGCTCATCTGCGGGGTGAACGCCAACTGCGGGTACAGCAGGCGCTCGAATTCGATAAAGGGCACCTCAAGGCTGATATCCGCCGGCAGCAGGCTGCACAGGTGCGCCACCGCCAACAGCCCGGGGCCGAAATAGAAGCAATGGGGCACGACCTTGACCTGGTAGCGCCGGGCCAGCTCGAAGACCTGGACCATGGCGCTGATGCCGCCGATCTTGGCCACGCTCGGTTGGGCGATATCCAGCGCGCCCTGCTCGAACATCGCCCGCAGGCCCTGGACCCCGGCGGCGTTTTCCCCGGCAGCGATGGGCACGCCGTGGCTGCGCACCTGGGCCAGGCCATGGGCGTCATCCGGCGGCCAGACCGGCTCTTCGAGCCAGGCCAACTGCAGCGCTCGCAACTGCCCGGCCATGTCGCTGGCCTGGCTCACGCTCCAGGGGCAATTGACGTCGACCATCAGCTCGCCCTCTTCCACCGGCAACGCCTCACGGGCAGCGGCGATGGCGGCGTAGGTGGTTTCATGCAACTTGATCTTGCGAAACCCCTGGCCACGCGCACGGCGTACCTGGCGCGCCACTTCCTCGGGGTCGTTGCCGTAGCTGACCAGGCTCGCGTACAGCTCCAGGGGCCGGTCCCGGCCGCCGAGCAGTTGGTATAGCGGCTGGCCGGCGCGCTGTGCGGCCAGGTCCCAGAGCGCGATGTCCATTGCCGACAGGGCGTAGGTCACCGGCCCGCTGCTGCCAAAGCCATGCAGGGCGCGCCTGGCGGCTTCCAGGGTGTCCTGGAAATCCGCCACGTTGCTGCCGAGAAACTGCGGCGCCACCAGCTCGGTCAGGGCCTTGAAGGTCACCGGGTTGCTGCCGTGACCGAAGGCTTCGCCCCAGCCCACCAGGCCGCTGTCGGTGCTGACCTTGAGCATCAGGCTTTCCATGCGCCGATGGCGGGTCGAGGCGGCGTTGAAGGCGTCATCGTCCTGGACCGGCCCGCTGTTACTGCGCTGGGTCGCGCCGGTGCTGAAGGGAATACTCAGCCGAATGACTTCGATGCTGGCGATTTTCACTGCCATGCACTCCTGCTTTTATTGTTGTGGGTGACAAGAACCGGGGTCGCGGCGGGTATCCGGCACCCGCCGCGACCGGCCATCGGCCTCAGGTAATAGGTGCGGGGTTGAACAAGGTGATGTCGTTGTGCAGCTTGTGCTGCTCGGCCCAGGTCTGCTTCTTGCCGCTGGCCACGTCCAGGTAGAAGTGGAACAGCTCCCAGCCCAGCTCTTCAATACTGGCGCGGCCGGTGGCGATGCGCCCGGCGTCGATGTCGATCAGGTCCGGCCAGCGCTGGGCCAGCTCGGTGCGGGTCGAGACCTTGACCACCGGCGCCATCGCCAAGCCGTACGGCGTACCGCGCCCGGTGGTGAACACGTGCAGGTTCATCCCGGCAGCCAACTGCAAGGTGCCGCAGACAAAATCGCTGGCCGGCGTCGCGCAGAAGATCAGGCCCTTGCGGCTGAAACGCTCGCCCGGGCCCAGCACGCCATTGATCGCGCTGCTGCCGGACTTGACGATGGAGCCCAGGGATTTTTCAACGATGTTCGACAAGCCGCCCTTCTTGTTGCCCGGCGTGGTGTTGGCGCTGCGATCCGCCTCACCCTTGGCCAGGTAACGGTCGTACCAGTCCATCTCGCGCACCAGCTCACGGGCCACGGTTTCGGACTCGGCGCGCGAGGTCAGCAGGTAGATGGCGTCCCGGACTTCGGTGACTTCGGAAAACATCACCGTTGCCCCCGCCCGCAGCAGCAGGTCCGAGGCGTAGCCCAGGGCCGGGTTGGCGGTGATCCCGGAAAACGCGTCACTGCCGCCGCACTGCATGCCCAGGATCAATTCGGAAGCCGGCACCGTTTCCCGACGCCGCTGATCGAGCTTCTTCAGCCGCGTTTCGGCCAGCTCCATGATCTGCTCGATCATCTCGGTGAAGCCGTGGCTGGAGTCCTGCAGGCGATACAGCCAGGGCTCGCTGAGGTCCACCGAACTGTCGTTTTCATGCATCACCTGGCCGGCCTGCAACTTCTCGCAGCCCAGGCTGATGACCAGCGCTTCGCCCCCCAGGTTGGGGTTGCGCGCCAGGTTGCGCACGGTACGGATCGGGATATAGGCATCGGTGGCGGTAATGGCGACGCCGCAGCCGTAGCTGTGGGTCAGGGCCACCACATCATCGACATGGGGGTACTTGGGCAGCAGCTCTTCGCGGATGCGCTTGACCGCATGGTCCAGGACCCCGGTCACGCACTGCACGGTGGTGGTGATCCCCAGGATATTGCGCGTGCCGACCGTGCCGTCGGCGTTGCGATAACCCTCGAAGGTGAACCCTTCCAGCGCAGCCTGGGCCGGCGGCACCTCGGTGGACAGCGGCAGGCTGTCCAGGGGCGGCGCAGTCGGCATGCGCAGCTGGTCTTCCTTGACCCAACTGCCGCGGGGGATGGGCTGCAAGGCATAACCGATGGTCTGGCCATAGCGAATCACCTGGCCGCCTTCGGGGATATCCACCAGCGTCACCTTGTGGCTCTGCGGCACAAAATCCACGGTCACCAGGCCATCGGCAAACTCGGTGCCGGCCGGCACGCCCTGGTCGTTGACCACAATCACAACGTTGTCCAGCTCGTGCAGGCGGATGTAGCGCGGCGAGTCTGAATGTTCAATCAACTGCATGACGCCGCCCCTTCAGGAATGTGCGTGGGAAAGTTTGTTCAACTCGGGGCCGTCGCTTGGCGGCTCCTTGAGCACCACTCGTTTGATCGGGCCAACGATCACCAGGTAGCTGAACACCGCCACCAGCGCGTTGCAGCCGACAAACACCAGGGCCCACTTGAACGAACCGGTGGAACTGATGATGTAGCCAATCACGATCGGCGTGGTAATCGAGGCGATATTGCCGAACATATTGAACAGTCCGCCACTCAGGCCGGCGATCTGTTTTGGCGAGGTGTCCGACACCACTGCCCAACCCAGGGCGCCCACGCCCTTGCCGAAGAATGCCAGGGCCATGAAGCCGACCACCATCCATTCGATGTCCACGTAGTTGCAGGCCACGATGCTGCTGGAGACCAGCAGGCCGGCAATGATCGGCGCCTTGCGCGCGAACGTCAGCGAATGGCCCTTGCGCAGTAGGTAATCGGAGATCACCCCGCCCAGCACGCCACCGATAAAACCGCAGATGGCCGGCAGGGAGGCGATGAAACCCGCCTTGAGGATCGTCATGCCGCGCTCCTGCACCAGGTACACCGGGAACCAGGTCAGGAAGAAGTAGGTGATGCCGTTGATGCAGTACTGGCCCAGGTACACCCCGAGCATCATGCGGTTGGTCAGCAACTGGCGCACGTAGTCCCATTTCGGGCCATCGGTGCGTTTGCCTGCAACCTTGTCCTGGTCCATGTCGACCATGCCGCCGTTGTCGGCGATGTGCTTGAACTCGGCCTCGTTGATCATCGGGTGCTGGCGCGGGCTGTGGATAATTTTCAGCCAGATCAGCGAAAACACGATGCCGATCCCGCCCATCACGATAAACACGTGCTGCCAACCAAAGCTGTAGACGATCCAGCCCATCAAGGGCGCGAACAGCACCGTGGCGAAATACTGCGCCGAGTTGAAGATCGCCGACGCCGTACCGCGTTCGGCGGTGGGAAACCAGGCGGCAACAATCCGCGCATTGCCGGGGAAGGATGGCGCTTCGGCCAGGCCCACCAGAAAGCGCAGCATAAACAGCGCGACCACGGCGGTGGAAACCCCGAACTCACCGACATAGCCTTGCAGCACGGTGAACAGCGACCAGGTGAAAATGCTCAGGGCATAGACTTTTTTCGAGCCGAAACGATCGAGCAGCCAGCCACCGGGAATTTGCCCGGCCACATAGGCCCAACCGAATGCAGAGAAGATATAGCCCAGGGTGACGGCGTCGATACCCAGGTCTTTTTGCAGGCTGGAGCCCGCGATGGCGATAGTGGCACGGTCGGCGTAATTGATCGTGGTCACCAGAAACAACATGAGCAGGATCAAATAGCGGACGTGAGTCGGCTTGGTCGCTTGCATTTGGATGTACTCCCACTACTTATTTTTATGCGGGTAATCACGTTGTGCTGCAGGCGCCGACGAAGCGGCCCCTGCAGATCCAGCCTTTACGATCCGATGTAAGCCGTCTTGACCACGGTGTAGAACTCCTGCGCGTAGCGACCTTGCTCGCGGGAACCGTAGGACGAACCTTTGCGACCACCGAACGGCACGTGGTAGTCGACGCCGGCGGTCGGCAGGTTGACCATCACCATCCCCGCCTGGGAGTGGCGCTTGAAGTGATTGGCATACTTCAGCGAGGTGGTGGCGATGCCTGCCGACAAACCGAATTCGGTGTCGTTGGCCATGGCCAGCGCCGCCTCGTAGTCCGCGACACGCACCACGTTGGCCACCGGGCCGAAGATCTCTTCGCGGCTGATGCGCATCGAGGCTTCACTGTCGGCAAACAGGGTCGGGGCCAGGAAGTAGCCTTCGGTGTCGCAGGTCACCAGCGCGCCACCGCTGACCAGCCGTGCACCTTCGGACTGGCCGATATCGATGTACTTCAGGTCCTGCTCCAGTTGCGACTGGGACACCACCGGGCCGATATCGGTGCCGGCTTTCAGGGCATGGCCAACCTTGATCGACTGCATGCGCTCGGCCATCGCGGCAACGAACTTATCGTGAATGCCCGCGGTGACAATCAGTCGACTCGACGCCGTGCAGCGCTGGCCGGTGGAATAGAACGCGCTCTGCACCGCCAGCTCCACCGCCTGCTTGAGGTCGGCGTCGTCGAGGATGATCTGCGGGTTCTTGCCGCCCATCTCCAGCTGCACCTTGGCCTGGCGCGCCACGCAGTTGACGGCGATCTGCCGCCCCACGCCGACCGAGCCGGTAAAGCTGATGCCGTCGACTTTCGGGCTGTTGACGATGGCATCGCCCACCAGGCGGCCGCTGCCCATCACCAGGTTGAACACGCCAGCCGGGAAGCCGGCGCGGGAAATGATTTCCGCCAGGGCCCAGGCGCAACCCGGCACCAGGTCGGCAGGCTTGAGCACCACGCAGTTGCCGTAGGCCAGGGCCGGGGCGATCTTCCAGGCCGGGATCGCGATCGGGAAGTTCCACGGGGTGATCAGGCCTACCACGCCCAGGGCTTCGCGGGTCACTTCGACGTTGACGCCCGGGCGCACCGACGGCAGGTAATCGCCCGACAGGCGCAGGCACTCACCGGCGAAGAACTTGAAAATGTTACCGGCACGCGCCACTTCACCGATGGCTTCGGGCAGGGTCTTGCCCTCTTCCCGGGCCAGCAGGGTGCCGAGTTCTTCACGGCGGGCGAGGATCTCGCTGCCGACTTTGTCCAGCGCGTCGCTGCGCGCCTGGATGCCCGAGGTCGACCAGGCCGGGAACGCTGCACGCGCAGCGTCAATGGCGGCATGCACCTGGGCCAGGTCAGCCTTGGCGTACTCGCCGATCACCTCGGACAGGTCCGACGGGTTGATATTGGTGGAGTAGTCGGCGCCGGCAACCCATTGGCCACCGATGTAGTTATCGAATCGTTTTGCCTCTGCCACGAAATCACTCCTCACACAAAATTCTGTACGTAAAAGGCCGCTGATTACTCAGCGGCCCCGGATCAATTACTGCGCACCCTGGGCGTCGATCAACGCCGCCAGTGCTTCGTATTCTTCCGGCAGCAGATCGGTCAGCGGTGCCCGTACCGGGCCTGCATCGTGGCCGACGATTTTCGCCCCGGCCTTGACGATGCTCACTGCGTAACCGGCTTTGCGGTTGCGGATATCCAGGTAAGGCAGGAAGAAGTCGTCGATGATCTTGCCGACCGTGGCGTGATCATCCCGGGCAATGGCGTGGTAGAAATCCATTGCGGTTTTCGGGATGAAGTTGAACACCGCCGAGGAGTACACCGGCACGCCCAGGGCCTTGTAGGCCGCGGCGTAGACTTCAGCGGTCGGCAGGCCGCCGAGGTAGCTGAAACGATCGCCCAGACGACGGCGGATCGACACCATCAACTCGATGTCACCCAGGCCGTCCTTGTAGCCGATCAGGTTCGGGCAACGTTCGGCCAGGCGCTCCAGCAGCGGCGCGTTGAGGCGGCAGACGTTGCGGTTGTAGACCACGACGCCGATTTTTACCGACTTGCACACGGCCTCAACGTGGGCCGCAACCCCGTCCTGGCTGGCTTCGGTCAGGTAGTGCGGCAGCAACAGCAGGCCCTTGGCCCCCAGGCGCTCGGCCTCCTGGGCGTATTCGATGGCCTGGCGGGTCGAACCGCCAACACCGGCAAGGATCGGCACGCTGGTGGCGCAGGTATCGACCGCAGTCTTGATGACTTCCGAATATTCACTGGCCGCCAGGGAGAAGAACTCGCCAGTGCCGCCCGCAGCGAACAGCGCCGAGGCGCCGTAAGGGGCAAGCCATTCGAGACGCTTGATGTAGCCCGCGCGATGGAAGTCGCCCTGAGCATTGAAGTCGGTGACCGGGAAAGACAGCAGGCCATGGGAGAGGATGGACTTCAGTTCTTGTGGATTCATTATTCGAACACCCTGGGAAACATTGTGATGGAAAAAAGACCTCAGGCTTGGCTGAAGTTGTAGGTCATCGTACAACTAAAAATATAATCGTCAACTGCATTTCGTCGTTACAAAGAAAATTGATCGGCTCGCCTGCGGCTCCTTGACGGGCCAATGATTTCATCTAAGCTCGATTTAACTGTATATCCATACAGCTAAATATTGACCTGAACGATGACATATCAAGGAGCTAGAAATGTCAGCACTCTCAACCCCCCTGCCGCAACAAGCGTCGCTTGCCGGCAAAATCGCGGTCGATCTCGACCAGCTGTTCAGCGAACAGGGCCTGGCCATTAACGGCGATGGCGACAGCCTGCTGCTGCGCGTCGACCCGCACCACAACCATAAATATTCGCCTTCCGGGCCCCTGGGCACACCACCGGAAAACCCACTAAAACCCAAGCCCCAGTTGCGTTTCGAAGGCGGCGAGCACACCGCCATCGGCGACCTCACCTGGTTGCGCTTCGCCGCGGATGCGCCGCCGATTGCGGCCTCCCAAGTCGAATTGCACCTGCCCAATGGCCTGGCACTGACCTATGGCCAGGTGGTGGCGCTGGGTGGCGACTTCTACGGTATCCCCGACCGGCCGATCAGCGAAGGCGCTTCGGCGGTGGAGCGCGTGCAGCGTTTCAGCGCTGCCTTCAACTCCCTGGCGGTCCTGCCGGCGTCGAAAGACGAAGCGCGGCAGATCCTCGCGGTGATGCAGAAGGAAATCGCCGCCACTCACCAGGCGATCCGCGATGGCAAGCAGCCCCATGAGGTGTATGACTCCCTTGGAGATACGTTGTCTGAAGAGTGGAACAAGATTACCGGCGGCGGCAGCGTGGTTTCGCCGATGCTGCCCCTGGGGCGCTACCTGAAGTTGGCGGCGAACAACGCCGACCACTTTGGCGAGTGGGCAAAGCTTGCCTACATCGCCGGGCACAGCGCGGCACTGGAGCAGGCGCGAGTGGCTCATGGCAGCGCCGACACCCAACTGTTGGAGCTGGCCTATGCGATGAACGCCTTTGCCGATCACTACCTCACCGACCTGTTCTCCGCAGGCCACCTGCGGGTACCGCGCAAACAACTGGCGGCGGTGGTCACCCCCAGTGACCTGGGTTCGCTGATTACCCGTTTCATGCACGACGAAGACAGCAAGTTCGGCCTCAATGTCCGCAACGCCCGAGGCGAGCAATGGCACGCCTATGGCGACAAGCGTTACTTCGACACCGTCGACCAGCGCAATCGCCAGCAGGTGCAACGGGCCGTGCAGAGCTCGGCCGATGAAATCTTCGCCTGCTACCAGAGCGGCAACCCAGCCTCGCCTGCCAGCTTCGCCGCGCTGCAACAGCTGCCGGACCTGCAAGCGGTCTCCAGCCCTGGCGCCAACTTCTCGCCCCTGTTCGTGACCCAGGGCGACAAGGTGCTGCGTCGCAGCGACGTCAATAACCTCAATGACAGCAAGACCATCGACAACTGGTGGGGCTGGAGCACCTATCTGCTGCTGACCCACTACCAACCCAACAAACCCGCCGGCTACCTCGAAGCGCCAACGGCAGCGCCGACCATCCTCGCCGACGGCTGGCAAAGCCAGACGCCGAGCGAACCCAACTGGCTACCGGGCAATGCGGTGCGTTACGCCATCAGCGAAAGCCAGGGGCTCAGCGAGTCGTACACCGGCCCCTGGTCCGCCTATGCCCAACTCAGCGACCGCTTCCAGCCAACCCTGGGCATTGCCGCGGCCTCCGGCAGCAGCCTGACACGCAACGTTTACCGGCAATTTCTTGGGGGTTCGCCCGAGCTGATCGCCAGTATCGATGCCAGTTCCACCACCTTTATCGACCGCATTGCCTGACAAGGACCTCACCATGAGCATCAACCTGACACTGCAACTGGCCTCCGGCCAATCTCTCCAGGGCGCGCCCCTGGAACTGCTGTCCAACGGCGTAGCGATAGCCCGCGCGCAGGTGACCGCCGACGGCAAGGTGACGTTTGACACCCCCGCCCACGAGGGCCAACTGGCCGTGAGGGTCGACCGCTCGATTCTGCAAAGCGCTTGATCCGCTGAAAAGCATCGCGGGCAAGGCCGCCCCCTACAACCGGTAGGGGGCGAGCTTGCCCGCGATGTCATTGCGCCTGAAGCCTGATCAGCGGCGCCTGCTGGAGAAACGGCCTAGCCGCGTTGCGCTTCTGCCTCTTCGTGGGCTTGACGCAGGCGTTCGCGGCTGTTGGTCAGGTGCAAACGCATCGCCGCACGGGCTGCATCCGAATCCTGGCGGGCGATGGCCTCATAAATCTCTTCATGCTCGCGGCTCAGGCGCCCCATGTAGTGCTTCTGGTCATCGTGGGCCAGGCGCGCCGAGTTGAGCCGGGTCCGCGGAATGATGCTGGTACCCAGGTGGGTCATGATGTCGGTGAAATAGCGGTTACCGGTGGACAGTGCGATTTGCAGGTGGAACTGGAAGTCCGAGGCGACTGCGTCACTGTTATGGGCTGCGCTTTCATTCAACGCATCCAGTGCCGCGCGCATGGCGGCCAGTTGCTCATCGCTGCGACGCAGTGCGGCGAGCCCTGCCGACTCCACTTCCAGGCTGATCCGCAGCTCGAGGATCGCCAGCACATCACGCAGGGTGACCACGGTGGCCGGGTCGATTCGAAACCCGCTGGGGCTGGGGGTGTCCAGGACAAAGGTGCCGATACCGTGGCGGGTTTCCACCTGCCCCGCCGCCTGCAAGCGGGAGATCGCCTCGCGGACCACGGTCCGGCTGACGCCGTGGGCTTCCATGATCGCCGACTCGGTCGGCAACTTGTCACCGCGCTTGAGCAGCCCATCACGGATCTGTTCGGACAGCACCGTGACCAGCTCCTGCGCCAGGCTACGGCGCTTGCGGGGTAGGCGGGGCGCGGTGTTGAGGTTTTCCATGGTGGGCATCTTTTTAGGCAACTGAGAACGCATCATAGCTCAGCTTAGTTGTACGATCACCGTCCAGCGTAAACCCTGTCTCATTCGACAGGAAAAAGGACAGTCGTTGAGGTCAAGCACGCCGGCCAGCACCTGGGTGCCGACCGGCACAGGCGACGCTAGGCCAGCATCGGCTGTTCGATCAGTTGTCCATGCTCGATCCGGATGTGCCGAGGATGGAAGCGCTTGAGGCTGCTGCGGTGACCAACGCTGACAATGCTCAAGCCTGGCAGTTGATCGATCAGCGTCTGGTAGAGCGTCGCCTCGTCCTCCTCGTCCATGGCGGAGGTGGCTTCGTCCATGTACAGCCAGGTCGGCGCATAAAGTAATGCGCGGGCAAAGGCCAGGCGCTGCTGCTCGCCGGGAGACAACATGCGCTGCCAGTGATTGCTTTCGTCCAGGCGTGATACCAGGTGCGGCAGGCGGCAGGTTTCCAGCACTTGCACGTAGCGTTCGTGAGGGTAGGTGTCGCCCGACTGTGGATAACTCAAGGCTTCACGCAAGCTGCCAATGGGCAAGTAGGGTTTTTGCGGTAAAAACAGATAACGCTGGTCCGGCATGCGAATACTGCCGTGACCCGCAGGCCACAGGCGCCCCATGGCCCGCAACAACGTGCTTTTGCCACTCCCGGAACGACCGCTGAGCATCAGGCGCTCGCCGGGGGCAACGCTCATTTCGGCCCCGTGCAGCAGGTTGCGGCCATCTGCCAGGTCCAGCCCAAGGTCATGCACCTTCAGCTCGCCGCCTTCGTTCTGCACATCGATGGCCGGGGTGCGCTCTTCGTTTTCGCTCATGGCCTGGCGGAAGCTCAACAGACGATCACAGGTCGCGCGCCACGCGGCCAGGTCGGAATACGCGGAAATGAACCAGCTGAAGTTCTCCTGCACATTGCCGAACGCCGAGTTGATTTGCATCAGCTCACCCAGCTCGATCTTCCCGGCGAAGTAACGCGGGGCAGCGACGATAAACGGGAAGATGACGGCGATCTGGCCATAGCCGGCGGTGAAAAAGGTCAGGCGCTTGGAGACCTTCATGATGTCCCAGAAGTTGTGCCAGACCATGCCGAAGCGTGCGCTCAGGCGCCGGTTCTCATTGCTCTCGCCGTTGTACAGGGCAATGCTCTCGGCGTTTTCCCGAACCCGGACCATGGAGAAACGCAGGTCGGCTTCAAACCGTTGTTGATTGTTGTTGAGGCCGATCAGGCGTCGACCGATCAGGTGCGTCAGCCAACTGCCGACGGCGGCGTACACCAGCGCGCACCAGAACATATAGCCGGGAATGGTGTAGCCGTAGACCTCGATACTGCCCGAGACGCCCCAGAGGATGATGGAAAACGACACCAGGCTGACCACCGTGCGGATCAGCCCCAGGCCAAGGCTCAAGGTGTTGCTGGTGAAGCTGTTGAGGTCTTCGGAAATCCGCTGGTCCGGGTTGTCGGTGTAACCGCCCTGCTCCAGCTGGTAGTAGTTTTTATTGCCGAGCCAGCGGGCGAAGTGCTTCTCGGTGAGCCAGGCCCGCCAGCGAATGGTCAGCATCTGGGTCAGGTAGAGCCGATACACCGCACCGAGAATCGCCACGGCGGCAATCCCGCAGAAATACAAGATCAGGTGCCAGAACGCCGCTTCGTCCTTCTTCTGCAAGGCGTTGTAGAAATCCTTGTACCAACTGTTGATCCACACCGAGATCGCCACGCTGAACAGCGACAGGGCGATCACTGCCATCAGCAGCAGCCAGGCCTTGCCCTTCTCCTCGCTGCGCCAGTATGGCGTGACCATCGCCCAGACCCGTCGGAAAAACTGCCCGCGCACAGTATCGTTGACCGCGGAATATTCAGCGTTCTGATTCATCGTTGTGGCTCGGTAGGGAAGGGGCAAGCTCTGAGCCGATCATAGTTGATCGGCTGGCTTTTTCACGATGCCTCGCGGACATTCGTTCAGGCGCGGTTCAGCGGCGTACCGGGCGCTTCTGCAACTTGCGCTGCAAGGTGCGCCGATGCATGCCCAGGGCGCGGGCAGTGGCGGAGATGTTGCCTTCATGCTCGGTCAGCACACGCTGGATGTGCTCCCACTGCAGGCGGTCCACCGACATCGGGTTTTCCGGCACCAGGGTGTCCAGGTCGGCGTGTTCGGAGAGCAGCGCGGCCAGCACATCGTCGGCATCCGCCGGCTTGCACAGGTAATTGCAGGCACCGCGCTTGATCGCCTCGACAGCAGTGGCGATGCTCGAATAGCCGGTCAGGATCAGCACGCGCATTTCCGGATCCAGCTCAAGCAGCTTGGGCAGCAGCACCAGGCCGGAGTCGCCGTCCATTTTCAGGTCCAGCGCGGCATAGTCCGGCAAGTCCTGCTGGGCGATGGTCAGGCCTTCTTCGGCGGAGCCTGCGGTGCTGACGCGAAAACCGCGACGGCTCATGGCGCGAGCCATTACGCGGGTAAAAGTAGCGTCGTCGTCCACCAGCAATAGATGCGGCAGCTCTTCGCCTTCGACTTGGGGTTCGTCACTCATCTTGGTCTCCTCGGGCGACACGGGGCAGGCGCAGCTCGGTAAGCGTGCCACCTTCCTCATGACTGTAGAGTTTCACTGAGCCACCGGCGCGGGTCACGCTGGCCTTGCTCAAAAACAGGCCCAGGCCGAAACCTTTGCCCTTGGTGGTAAAAAACGGCTTGCCGATCTGCTCGGCGATGGCCAAGGGTACGCCGGGACCGTGGTCACGAATACTGATGGTCAGGTTTTCCTCGTCCCAGTCCAGGCGGACTTCCAGCCCTTCGGGACAGGCATCGGCGGCATTGTTCAGCAGATTGAGCAGGGCCTGGGTCAGGTCCGGCGGCGGCGCCAGGCGCGGCACCGGTCCCTGGCCCAGCAGCAGGAAGCGATAACTGGCTTCGGGGCGCATCAGGTGCCAGCGATTCAAGGCTTCATCCAGCCACTGGGTGACTTCCTGCATCTCCACCGCCAGGCGCCGATTGGCTTCGGCGGCGCGCACCAGTTGCTGCAGGGTTTCCTTGCACAGCTTGACCTGGTCCTGGAGCACGCTCAGATCGTCCTGCAACAGCGGGTCGGGATGGTCCTGGCGCATTTCCTTGAGCAACACGCTCATGGTCGCCAACGGCGTACCCAACTCATGGGCGGCACCGGCCGCCTGGGTGGCCACGGCCAGCAATTGCTGGTCCCGCAGGCCCTCTTCACGACGGATCGCCCGCAGTTCTTCCTGGCGGCGCAACTCTTCGGCCATGCGCGCGGCGAAAAAGGTGATCACCGCCGCGGCCAGGGCAAAACTCAGCCACATGCCGTAGATCTGCAGGTTTTCCCGGGCGATGGGGAAGGTCTGCAACGGGTAGAACTGCGCCAGCAGCAGGGTGTACATGGTCAGCGCGATGCCGGAGAGAATCACCGAGTAACGCCATGGCAGGGTCACGGCGGCGATGGTCAGCGGCACCAGGTAATAGGAGACGAAAGGGTTGGTCGACCCCCCCGAGAAGTACAGCAGCGCACTGTGGATAAACAGGTCGCAGGCCAGCTGCACCGCGTACTCCAGCTCAGTGACCGGCCACGAAGTACGCAGGCGAATCGCCGTGAAGGCGCAGAGGATCATCGAAAAACCGAGGGTCACCGCCAGTTGCAGCCAGGGCAGCGGCAGCAGGTCAAACCAGTAGGCAAGCCCTACCGAACCGGCCTGGGCAGCCAGGACCAGGGTGCGGATAAAGGTCAGGCGCCAGAGGTTCTGGCGAGTGGCGGAAAGCAATTGTACGGGGGCGAGCATGAGCTCTCCTGATGAGCGCTCCAGGCGGATCGCGACGAGTATAACCAAGCAGCACGCCCCGCAGGCAAAACTGCGGCAAAGCGTCACAGAAAAGCAGTGGCAAGCGCCGAGTTTTAAGCTACAAGCCTATGGGTTCCCAACTGGCAGCCTGGCGCTTGAAACTTGCCGCTGCCCAACACTGTCTGATGGTTTCACGCAGGAACGGGACCGTCACCTGTGGACCGTACTCAAGGAGTTTTCATGCACACATTCCGTCGCAGCGCCGCCCTTCTCGCCCTCAGCATCGGCTCCATCGCCAGCCTGCCGGCGCTGGCCGCCGATGAGCTGCATTACAACCAGATCGCCCTGCGCGCCGAAGTCAGCCAGGAGGTGGCGCGCGACCTGATGATCGTCACCCTGTACAGCGAAGCCCAGGATACCGATCCAGCCAAGCTGGCGGCGCAGATCACCACCACCATGAACAAGGCCCTGGGCCAGGCTCGCCAGGTCAAGGACATCACCCTGCGCCAGGGCAGCCGCAACAGCTACCCGATCTATGACACCAAGGGCCAGAAAATCACCGGCTGGCGCGAGCGCGCCGAACTGCGCCTGGAAAGCGCGGACTTCGCCGCCCTGTCCAAGCTCACCGGCGAGATGCTCGGCGACCTGAAAATGGCCGGCATGGACTTCGCCATCGCCGACCCGACCCGCAAGACCAGCGAAGACGCCCTGCTCAAGGACGCGGTCAACGCCTTCAAGGCCCGCGCCCAACTGGCCACCGATGCCCTGGGCGGCAAGGGCTACAAAATCGTCAACCTGAACCTCAACAGCAACGGTTATCCACAGCCGTACATGCGCGCACCGATGATGATGAAAGCGGCCAGCATGGATTCGGCACCGGTGACCCCGGAAGTCGAGGCCGGCACCAGCCAGGTCAGCATGACCGCCGATGGCTCGATTGAAGTCTTGATGCAATAAGCGGTTGCCGGACCTGCCGCCTGGCGGGTCCGGCTCACCACACGAACCGCCTGCGGCTCGGGCGGTTTACTGCAGCTTGCCCATGATATGGCTGAGCCGTGCCTGGTTGGCCATGATGCAGGCCATGCCGAAATCAGATTCCAGCATCTGACGCTCCATCGCGTTGCGGCACACCTCGAGCACCGCGCTCAAGGCGTCGGGATTCAGCCCGTACCAATAAATCAGTTTCACCCGGTACGGTGCCTGGTTGAGGCGTTCCAGACGCTCCTGCCGCTCTTTTTCCTCAAACCGCCTTTGCAGCGTCATGGCGGCCATATTGGCGTTGCTGCACCAGCTGTAATGCGGTTTGCTCCTGACCGAGTCGCACGCCCGAAGCGTGCTGTATATGCGAGAAGAGTCCTCAAGAAACCACGCAACCGGCGGCGACTTCTCTTCACTGCAACCTGCCAGCAGCAGGCACCCAGCCACCATCCACCCTCTAACACCCATGATCCTGCCTGCCCCTGTCCCTATGACGAAAAATGCCTGCCCCGGGCCCTGATCAGCAAACCGGTCCATCCATAACCTGGCAGCTTCCAGCTGCCCTTTTCCCCCTTGCTCCCTGGGAACGCGCAACTTTACTAGGCTTAGTCTGGAATAACGATGCGGTGGTTTTGGTTATGAGCTGCTAACCAACCTGCTGTTTCTGATTCAACCCGGCAGCGGTAATCTCACGCCTGCCTTTTTCGCCCGGGCCGCTCTGGCCCGGTCATCACTAGGGGACTTCATGGACACGATTGCCTTTAAACCGCTGCTGCTCGCCGCCAGCCTGCTGGCCTGTGCGCCCCTGGCCCAGGCCGCCTCGACCCTGGTCTATTGCTCAGAAGCCAGCCCGGCCGGCTTTGACCCGAGCCAATACACCAGCGGCACCGACTTCGACGCCTCGGCCGAGACCGTGTTCAACCGCCTGACCCAGTTCAAGCGCGGCGCAACCGAGGTCGAGCCGGGCCTGGCCACGTCCTGGGAGGTGTCCAAGGACGGCCTGAGCTACACCTTCCACCTGCGCGAAGGGGTGAAATTCCACAGCACTGACTACTTCACTCCCAGCCGCGACTTCAACGCCGACGACGTGCTGTTTACCTTCCAGCGCCTGCTCGACCCTGAAAACCCGTTCCGCAAGGCCTACCCCTCGGAGTCGCCGTACTTCACCGACATGGGCCTGAACACCACGATCAAGAGCATCGACAAGGTCGACGAGCACAGCGTGCGCTTCAGCCTGAACAACGTCGACGCCGCCTTTGTGCAAAACCTGGCCATGAGTTTTGCCTCGATCCAGTCCGCCGAATACGCCGCGCAGTTGCTCAAGCAGGGCAAGGCCGCCGAGCTCAACCAGAAACCGATCGGCACCGGGCCATTTGTGTTCAAGCGCTATCAGAAGGATTCGCAGATTCGCTTCACCGGCAACACCGCCTACTGGAAACCCGAGGATGTGAAGCTCGACAACCTGATCTTCTCGATCACCCCCGACGCGGCGGTACGTTTGCAGAAGCTCAAGGCCGGTGAATGCCAGGTCAGCGGTTACCCGCGCCCGGCCGATATCGAAGTGATGGAAAAAGCCCCCAACCTGCGGGTGCTCCAGCAGCCCGGCTTCAACCTCGGGTTTCTCGCCTACAACGTGACCCATCCACCGCTGGACCAGCTCAAGGTGCGCCAGGCCCTGGACATGGCCATCGACAAGCCGGCCATCATCAAGGCGGTGTACCAGAGCGCCGGGCAACTGGCGCAGAACGCCCTGCCACCGGCGCAATGGTCATTCGACCCGACCATCAAGGACGCGCCTCACGATCCGGCCAAGGCCCGCGCCCTGCTCAAGGAAGCCGGGGTGGCACCGGGCAGCACCCTCAATCTGTGGGCCATGACCGTGCAGCGGGCGTCCAACCCCAATGCGCGGATGTCGGCACAGATGATCCAGGAGGATTGGGCCAAGGTCGGGATCAAGGCCAATATCGTCAGCTATGAATGGGGCGAGTACATCAAACGCGCCAAGAACGGCGAGCATGACGTGATGATCTACGGCTGGACCGGCGACAACGGCGACCCGGACAACTGGCTCGGCGTGCTCTACAGCTGCGGGGCGGTCAAAGGCAGCAACTACGCCAAATGGTGCGACCCGGCCTACGACCAGTTGGTGCAAAAGGCCAAGCTGAGCAGCGATCGCGACGAGCGCATCAAGCTCTACCAGCAGGCGCAGCTGATCCTCAAACAGCAAGTACCGATCACTCCGATCGCCAACTCCACGGTGTTCCAGCCGCTGCGCAAGGAAGTGCAGGACTTCAAGATCAGCCCGTTCGGCCTCACGCCGTTCTACGGTGTCAGCCTGAACAAGTAACCCTCGAGCGTGAACCAACCGGGTGCGTCAGACGCCCCGGTTGTGCTGTTTTGGCCGTAAAAACAGCAAAAATTGCCTGCGCAAACGATCAAATTCGTCAAATTTTATACATATGCGACATTCATGTACGTTCGTTCCATTGTTTAAGACCTGCGGCAGTTCTGCATCTTGCATTGGGTACGAGGCCTGCATAAGTATCGGCAGGTCGACTCACGAGGTCGTCCTCTAACCAAAAATGACAACAAATCATGAGGCCACCATGCTTAAACACGCGGTCATTCCGTTTTTAGTCGGCGCAGGCTTGCTTGCCAGCGCACCCTTCGCCCACGCGGCCACTAACCTGGTGTTCTGCTCTGAAGGGAGCCCGGCCGGTTTCGACCCTGGCCAGTACACCACCGGAACCGACTTCGATGCCTCGGCAGAAACCATCTACAACCGCCTCAGCCAGTTCGAACGTGGCGGCACCGCCGTCGTTCCTGGCCTCGCCACCAGTTGGGATATCTCCGACGACGGCCTGACCTACACCTTCCATCTGCGCGAAGGGGTCAAATTCCACACCACGCCGTACTTCACCCCGACCCGTACCTTCAACGCCGACGACGTGCTCTTCACCTTCAACCGCATGATCGACAAGGACATGCCGTTCCGTAAGGCCTACCCCACCGAATTCCCTTACTTCACCGACATGGGGATGGACACCAACATCACCCAGGTCGAGAAGATCGACGACAAGACCGTCAAGTTCCACCTCAAGAGTGTCGACGCTGCCTTTATCCAGAACATCGCCATGAGCTTCGCCTCGGTGCAGTCCGCCGAATACGCCGACAAGCTGCTAAAGGAAGGCAAGGCCAGCGACCTCAACCAGAAGCCGATCGGCACCGGGCCGTTCGTGTTCAAGAGCTACCAGAAAGACTCCAACATCCGTTACACCGGCAACAAGGACTACTGGAAGCCTGAAGACGTGAAGATCGACAACCTGATCTTCGCCATCACCACCGACCCGTCGGTGCGAGTCCAGAAGCTGAAGAAAAACGAATGCCAGGTCACCCTCTCCCCGCGTCCGGCCGACCTCAAGGCGCTCAAGGAAGACAAAGACCTGAAGATGCCGGAGCAGGCAGGCTTCAACCTCGGCTACGTGGCCTACAACGTGATGCCGGTGCTCAAGGGCGGCACCGAACCCAATCCGCTGGCCAACCTCAAGGTGCGCCAGGCCATGGACATTTCGGTGAACAAAGCCCAGATCATCGACTCGGTCTACCAGGGCGCCGGCCAGTTGGCGGTCAACGCCATGCCGCCGACCCAATGGTCCTATGACACCACCATCAAGGACGCCCAGTACGACCCCGAGAAGGCCAAGCAACTGCTCAAGGAAGCCGGGATCAAGGAAGGCACCCAGATCACCCTGTGGGCCATGCCGGTACAGCGTCCCTACAACCCGAACGCCAAGCTGATGGCGGAAATGCTGCAGTCCGACTGGGGCAAGATCGGTCTTAAAGTGAACATCGTCAGCTACGAGTGGGGCGAGTACATCAAGCGCTCCAAAGGCGGCGAGCAGCAGGCGATGATCATCGGCTGGAGCGGCGACAACGGTGACCCGGACAACTGGCTCGGCACCCTGTTCGGCTGTGACGCGATGAACGGCAACAACTTCTCCAAGTGGTGCGACAAGCCCTATGACGCACTGATCAAGCAAGCCAAGGCCACGCCGGATGTGGCCAAGCGCACCGAGCTGTACAAGCAGGCGCAACACATCATCAAAGACCAGGTTCCAATGACACCTATCGCACACTCGACGGTGTTTCAACCCATGCGCAACTCCGTGCAGGACTTCAAGATCAGCCCGTTCGGCTTGAACTCCTTCTACGGTGTCAGCATCAGCAAATAAGGCCCGGCGGCGACGTTCAATGACGTCGCCGCCTGCCCTGCCACGTCACCGGGTCACCTGCCATCTCCGGAATCGCTGCGCTCTTCAGGCAGCAGGCTGCGGGATTTTCAGCGGTTTCCTACGAGACGTTAAGGCTCCCGCGCATTTACGGTTTCGCCGATGACCTCTACCGTCAAGGCTGGGTGAATCTGTATCCGTGAGCCGGCATTTGCTGCAAGCGATGGTTGAATATCAATGACGCGTCCAGGTTCCAGGAAGGAGCTATTGCGCATTGATCACACACATAAAAAGGAGAGGCACCGTCATGCGTCATACCCTGGTTTTATCGGCACTGCTCGGCACCAGCCTGCTGGCCGCCAATAGCCTCAGCCTGGCCGCCGGCAACAGCCTGGTGTTCTGCTCCGAAGGCAGCCCGGCAGGCTTCGATACCGCGCAGTACACCACCGCCACCGACAACGATGCCGCCGAACCGCTGTACAACCGGCTGGTGGAGTTTGAAAAAGGCGCCACCACCGTGGTGCCCGGCCTGGCCACGCGCTGGGATATTTCCCCGGACGGCCTGACCTACACCTTTCACCTGCGTGAAGGGGTGAAGTTCCACACCACCCCGTACTTCACACCCAGCCGCACCTTCAATGCCGACGACGTGCTGTTCACCTTCAACCGCATGCTCGATAGCGAGCACCCGTTCCGCAAGGCCTACCCCACCGAGTTTCCCTACTTCGACGGGATGAGCCTGAACAAGAACATCGCCAAGGTCGAGAAGACCGGGCCGCTGACCGTGGTCATGACCCTGAACTCGGTGGACGCCGCGTTCATCCAGAACATCGCCATGAGCTTTGCCGCAATCCTCTCCGCCGAATACGCCGAGCACCTGCTCAAGACCGGCAAGCCCAACGAGATCAACCAGAAGCCGATCGGCACCGGGCCCTTCGTGTTCCAGCGCTACCAGAAAGACTCGCAGATCCGCTACGCCGGTAACAAACACTACTGGGACCCGAGCCGGGTCAAGCTCGACAACCTGATCTTCGCCATCAACACCGACGCCTCGGTGCGGGTGCAGAAGCTCAAGGCCGGCGAGTGCCAGGTCACCCTGCACCCGCGCCCCGCCGATGTGGCCGCGCTCAAGCAGGACCCGAAACTGCGATTGATCGAAAAGCCCGGGTTCAACCTCGGCTACATCGCCTACAACGTACGCCACAAACCGTTTGACCAGCTCGAAGTGCGCCAGGCGCTGGACATGGCGGTGAACAAGGCCAGCATCCTCAACGCGGTGTACCAGGGCGCGGGGCAGCTGGCGGTCAATGGCATGCCGCCGACCCAGTGGTCCTACGACGAGAGCATCAAGGATGCTGCCTACAATCCGGAAAAAGCCCGCGAACTGCTCAAGGCCGCCGGGGTCAAGGAAGGCACTGAAATCACTCTCTGGGCCATGCCCGTGCAGCGTCCCTACAACCCCAACGCCAAGCTGATGGCCGAGATGCTCCAGGCCGACTGGGCGCAGATCGGGCTCAAGGTGAAGATCGTCAGCTACGAATGGGGCGAGTACATCAAGCGCACCAAGAACGGCGAGCATGACATCAGCCTGATTGGCTGGACCGGCGACAACGGTGACCCGGACAACTGGCTCGGCACCCTCTACAGCTGCGACGCCATTGGTGGCAACAACTACTCCATGTGGTGCGACCCGGCCTACGACACGCTGATCAAGCAGGCCAAGCTGATCACCGACCGCGAGCAACGCACCGTGCTCTACAAACAGGCCCAGCAGTTGCTCAAGCAGCAGGTGCCGATCACGCCTGTCGCCCACTCGACGGTCAACCAGCCGTTGAGTGCCAAAGTCGAAGGGTTCAAGGTCAGCCCCTTCGGCCGTAACGTGTTCTCGGGCGTCAGCCTCGACCAATAACTGAAAACCCAAAGCCTGGGGGCGTTTACGCCCTCATGCAGGCCTGTTGCCTGAATTCGGCTAACGCGGCTAATGCAAACGTTTGCGATGACCTGAATGAGTTCCAAACCGATAGCCGGATCACTGAAGGACCGGCACATAAAAAGCAAAGGAGCCTCACCGATGAAACCAAGCAAGATTGCATTACTGGCCCTGGCTATCAGCAGCGTCAGCGCTGTGGCCCAGGCCGAAACCGTCAGCCAGCGCTTCGTGCCGACCACGCTCAGCGACACCAGCGCCCAGGCCGAAAGCAAAGGATTCGTCGAAGGGCAGAGCCTTTCGGGCACCACCCGCAACTGGTACGCCAACGAATTGCGCCGCCGCGACGATCGCTTCTCCTACAACCACAACAACCTGGCGACCCCGACCGCGCGCCGCATCAACTGGGTCCAGGGCACCATCCTCAACTACAGCTCGGGCTTTACCCAGGGCACCGTCGGTTTCAGCACCGAAGTCGCGGTCTACAACGCAATTGCCCTGGACCGTGACCGCAAGGACATCGCCGGCCCGAACAACCGCACCCTGACCCATGCCGACGGCGACGCGGTGGGCCAGTGGAGCAAGCTCGGCCTGGCCAACGTCAAGGCACGGATTTCCAACACCACCCTGACCGCCGGACGCCAGAACGTCAGCACGCCAGTGGTCGACGTCATCGGCAACCGGCCACTGCCCTCCAGCTTCCAGGGGGTGAGCCTGCACAGCGAAGAATTCAACAACCTGTCGTTCGACCTCGGCACCTACGACCGCGTCTCGCCACGCTCCGAGCAGAGCGTGACCAAGTTCGTCTCCGAGTATCAGCAACGGGCAGAGACCGACCACGTCAACATTGCCGGCCTCAACTACCAACCCACCAAAAGCCTGAAGACCAGCCTCTACGGCAGCCACGTCGAAGACTTCTGGAACCAGTACTACTTCGGCGCCACCCACCAACTGGGTGACAGCTCGGTATTGAGCCTGACCACCGGCCTCAACTACTACAAGACCACCGACAGCGGCAAAGCCAAGATCGGCGGCATCGACAACGACACCTACAGCCTGTCCCTGGGGCTGACCCACCAGGCCCATACCCTGACGTTCTCCTATCAGGAAGTGAACGGCGACGAATACTTCGACTACCTGCACGACACCAACGGCATCTACCTGGCCAACTCCCTGCTGTCGGACTTCAACGCCCCGAACGAGAAATCGTTCCAGATCGCCTATGGCCTCGACCTGGCCCAATACGGCGTTCCGGGCCTCAAGTTCAACGTCTACAGCGCTCGTGGCTGGGGTATCGACGGTACGAACTACAAGTACACCGGCATCGGCTACGGCACATCGGGTAAATCGCGCAGCGACCTGCGCCTGATGGACGGCGAGAAGCACCAGGAGTACAGCATCGGCGCTTCGTATGCGGTGCAGAGCGGCCCGCTCAAGGCCACCGCGATCCGCGCGACCTACACCACGCACCGCGCCAGTTCCGAACAACCGGACGGCAACCTCAACGAGTTCCGCCTGGTGACCACCATTCCGTTCAACATTCTCTAGGCCGCCAGTCGGAGGGCGGACTCAGGAAGAGTCCGCCATTCAAGCTAATCTGGTTCAACTGATTGCAGAGGGTTTCTGATGAAATTGCTTCCCCTGAAAGCGGCCATCGCCGCCGCACTCCTGACCCTTGCCACAAGCGCCTGGGCCAAGCCCCTCGTGGTCTGTACCGAAGCCAGCCCGGAAGGCTTCGATATCGTCCAATTCACCACCGCAGTCACCGCCGATGCGGCGGCAGAAACCCTGTTCAACCGCCTGGTGGACTTCAAGCCCGGCACCGTGGACATCCAGCCCGCCCTGGCCGAATCCTGGGAGATCAGCCCGGATGGCCTGCGCTACACCTTCCACCTGCGCCAGGGGGTGAAGTTCCACAGCACCGATTACTTCAAGCCGACCCGCACCCTGAATGCCGACGATGTGCTCTGGAGTTTCCAGCGCCAGCTGGACCCGAAACATCCCTGGCATGACAAATCCAGCGTGGGTTTCCCCTACTTCGAGAGCATGGGCTTCAAGGAGCTGCTCAAGAGCGTCGAGAAAGTCGATGAGCACACCGTGGCCTTCACCCTGACCCGGCGCGAATCCCCCTTCCTCGCCGACATTGCCATGGCCTTTGCCTCGATCTACCCAGCCGAATATGCCGACCAGTTGCTCAAGGCCGGCAAGACCGCCGAGCTCAACAGCAAACCGATCGGCACCGGGCCCTTCGTCTTCAACCGTTACGCCAAGGATGCCCAGGTCCGGTTCAAGGCCAACCCGGAGTACTTCCGTGGTACGCCCCCGGCTGATCCGCTGATTTTCGCCATCACCACCGACAACAACGTGCGCCTGCAAAAGCTCAAGGCCAACGAATGCCAGATCGCCCTCTACCCCAAGCCCGATGACATCCCCAGCATCAAGGCCGACCCAAACCTCAAGATCGCCGAACTGGCGGCAATGATCACCAGCTACACCGCGATGAACACCACCCGCCCCTATCTCAGCGATGTCCGGGTACGCAAGGCCATCGATATCGCCTTCGACAAACAGGCCTACGTCAACAGCCTGTATGGCAAGGACAACGCCATACTCGGCACCGGGCCTTACCCGCCGACCCTGCTAGGCTTCAACCGAAGCCTGACAAACCCGGCGCGCGACCTCGACAAGGCCCGGGCGCTGCTCAAGGAAGCCGGGGTTCCCGAAGGCACCGTGCTGACCCTGTTCACCCGCAACGGTGGCGGCCCGACCAACCCCAACCCGTTGCTGGGCGCACAGATGATGCAGGCCGACCTGGCCCAGATCGGCCTCAAGCTCGACATCCGCGTCATGGAATGGGGAGAGATGCTCAAACGGGCCAAGAATGGCGAACACGATCTGGTGACGGCAGGCTGGGCAGGCGACAACGGCGACCCGGATAACTTCGTCACACCGAACTTGAGTTGTGATGCGGCGAAAAACGGCGAAAACTACGCCCGCTGGTGCAACAAGGCCTTTCAAGCGTTGATCGATCAGGCCCGCGCCGACACCGAACCGACGCAACGCGCGGCACTCTATGAAAAAGCCCAGCTGGTTTTCGCTGAAGACCAACCCTGGATTCCCACGGCCTATCCGAAAATGTTCACGGCCATGCGCAAGAACGTCGAGGGTTACCACCAGAACCCGTTGACCAATAACAACTTCGCCACGACCCAGGTGAAGTAGAAATGAACCTGTTCACGCTCCAGCACGCGACGCCCGGCCATGTTCGAGGCGTCATGAGCCCAGCGCAGCAGATCGTGACCAGGTTCTAAGAAACGCCTGGCCCCCTTGACCCCAAGGAGGCCGGGCACGCCTAACCGGCTGATGAGGTACTCCAGAAGATGTTTAGTTTTATCGCCCGCCGCGTGGGGTTGTTGATCCCCACCTTCTTCGGCATCACCTTGCTGACGTTTGCCCTGATTCGCATGATTCCCGGCGACCCCGTGGAAGTCATGATGGGCGAACGCCGGGTCGACCCCGAGATGCATGCCCAGGCAATGGAGCGCCTTGGCCTGAACAAACCGCTGTACGCCCAGTACCTGGACTACATCGGCAAGCTGGCCCATGGCGACCTGGGCGAGTCCCTGCGCACCCGCACCAGTGTCTGGACCGAGTTCACCTCGCTGTTCCCGGCGACCCTGGAGCTGTCCATGGCCGCCCTGCTGTTCGCCGGCGTCCTCGGCCTGCTGGCCGGGGTGATCGCGGCCTTGAAACGAGGGTCCCTGTTCGACCATGGGGTCATGGGCATCTCCCTGGCCGGGTACTCGATGCCGATCTTCTGGTGGGGCCTGATCCTGATCATGTTCTTCTCGGTCAGCCTGGGCTGGACCCCGGTTTCCGGGCGCATCGACCTGCTCTACGACATCGAGCCGAAAACCGGCTTCATGCTGATCGACACCCTACTGGCCGATGACACCGGGGCCTTCTTCGACGCCCTGCATCACCTGATCCTGCCGGCCATCGTGCTCGGCACCATTCCCCTGGCGGTGATCGCGCGGATGACCCGCTCCTCGATGCTCGAAGTGCTGCGCGAAGACTACATTCGCACGGCCCGGGCCAAAGGCCTGTCGCCCGCGCGGGTGGTGTTTGTCCATGGCCTGCGCAACGCGCTGATTCCGGTGCTGACGGTGGTCGGCCTGCAGGTCGGCACGCTGCTGGCCGGCGCGGTCCTGACCGAGACCATCTTCTCCTGGCCCGGGGTCGGCAAGTGGCTGATCGAAGCCATCGGCGCCCGGGACTACCCCGTGGTGCAAAACGGCATCCTGTTAATTGCCTGCCTGGTGATTCTGGTCAACTTCGTGGTGGACATCCTCTACGGCTTTGCCAACCCACGCATCCGCCACCAGCGCTGAGATCAAGACCTATGAGCACTCCAACCTCCTCGGTAGCAGTCGATCAAATCCTGCTCTACCCCTCCCCGTACAAAGAGTTCTGGCACGCCTTCTCGCGCAACAAAGGCGCGGTGGCCGGGCTGCTATTCATGCTGTTGATCATTTTTTGTGCAATCTTCGCCCCCTGGGTCGCGCCCCATAACCCCAGCGAGCAATACCGCGACTTCCTGCTGACCCCGCCGGCCTGGCTCGAAGGCGGGCAACTGCAGTTCCTGCTGGGCACCGACGAACTGGGGCGCGACCTGCTGTCACGGCTGATCCAGGGTTCGCGGCTGTCGCTGATCATCGGCTTGTCGTCGGTGGTCATGTCGCTGATCCCGGGGGTGATGCTGGGCCTGTTCGCCGGGTTCTTCCCGCGTCTGCTGGGCCCGACCATCATGCGCCTGATGGACATCATGCTGGCCCTGCCTTCGCTGCTGCTGGCCGTGGCGATTGTCGCCATCCTCGGCCCTGGCCTGATCAACACCGTGATCGCCATCGCCATCGTGTCCCTGCCGTCGTATGTGCGCCTGACCCGCGCCGCAGTGATGGGCGAGTTGAACCGCGACTACGTGACCGCCGCGCGCCTGGCCGGTGCCGGCCTGCCGCGCCTGATGTTCATCACCGTGCTGCCCAACTGCATGGCACCGCTGATCGTGCAGGCGACCCTGAGCTTTTCCTCGGCGATTCTCGATGCCGCCGCCCTGGGCTTCCTCGGCCTTGGCGTACAGCCGCCAACCCCGGAGTGGGGCACCATGCTGGCCTCGGCCCGTGACTACATCGAACGCGCCTGGTGGGTGGTGAGCCTGCCTGGCCTGACCATTTTGCTCAGCGTGCTGGCAATCAACCTGATGGGCGACGGCCTGCGCGATGCGCTGGACCCGAAACTCAAGAACGCCGCCTGAGGAGATTCCCATGTCACTGCTAGAAATCAAGAATCTCAACGTGCGCTTCGGCGACGCCAAGGCCGTCCCCGTGGTCGATGGCCTCGACCTGAGCGTGGACAAGGGCGAAGTCCTGGCCATCGTCGGCGAATCGGGCTCCGGAAAATCGGTGACCATGATGGCGCTGATGGGGCTGATCGAGCACCCGGGCATCGTCACCGCCGACGCCTTGCACTTCGACGGCAAGGACATGCTCAAGCTCAGCGCGCGGCAACGCCGACAGGTCGTCGGCAAGGACCTGGCCATGGTCTTCCAGGACCCGATGACCGCGCTGAACCCGAGCTACACCGTGGGCTTCCAGATCGAGGAAGTGCTGCGCCTGCACCTGAAAATGTCGAGCAAGGCGGCGCGCAAACGTGCCATCGAACTGCTGGAAAAAGTCGAAATCCCCGGCGCGGCCAGCCGCATGAACGCCTACCCCCACCAACTGTCTGGCGGCATGAGCCAGCGCGTGGCAATCGCCATGGCCATTGCCGGCGAGCCCAAGTTGCTGATTGCCGACGAGCCGACCACGGCCCTGGACGTGACCATTCAGGCGCAGATCATGGACCTGCTGCTCAACCTGCAACGGGAACAGAACATGGGCCTGGTGCTGATCACCCACGACCTCGCGGTGGTGGCCGAAACCGCCCAGCGGGTGTGCGTGATGTACGCCGGCCAGGCGGTGGAAGTCGGCCAGGTGCCGGAGCTGTTCGAGATTCCCGCCCACCCCTACAGCGAAGCCCTGCTGGCGGCGATTCCCGAACACAGCATGGGCGCGGCGCGTCTCTCGACCCTGCCGGGCATTGTGCCTGGGCGGTATGACCGTCCCCAGGGCTGCCTGCTGTCGCCGCGCTGCCCGTACGTGCAAGACCACTGCCGGCAGCAACGCCCGGGCCTGGACCCGAAAGCCGCCAGCCTCGCCCGTTGCTTCTACCCGCTGAATCAGGAGGTGGCGTAATGGCCGTCGTTCTTACCGCCCGCGACCTGACCCGTCACTACGAAGTGTCCCGTGGCCTGTTCAAGGGCAACGCCCTGGTGCGCGCCCTCAACGGGGTGTCGTTCGAACTCGAAGCCGGCAAGACCCTGGCCGTGGTGGGCGAGTCCGGCTGCGGCAAGTCGACCCTGGCCCGCGCCCTGACCCTGATCGAGGAGCCCTCCTCCGGCTCGTTGAAAATCGCCGGTCAGGAAGTGGCCGGGGCCGACAAGGCGCAGCGCAAGCAATTGCGCAAAGACGTGCAGATGGTGTTCCAGAGCCCGTACGCGTCGCTCAATCCACGGCAGAAGGTCGGCGATCAACTGGCCGAACCGCTGCTGATCAACACCAAGCTGTCTGCCGCCGAGCGCCGCGAAAAAGTCCAGGCGATGATGAAACAGGTCGGGCTGCGCCCCGAGCATTACCAGCGCTACCCCCATATGTTTTCCGGCGGCCAGCGCCAGCGCATCGCCCTGGCCCGGGCCATGATGCTGCAACCCAAGGTGCTGGTGGCGGACGAACCGACCTCGGCCCTCGACGTATCGATCCAGGCCCAGGTACTCAATCTGTTCATGGACCTGCAGCAGGAGTTCAACACCGCCTACGTGTTTATCTCCCACAACCTGGCGGTGGTGCGGCACGTCGCCGACCAGGTGATGGTGATGTACCTCGGCCGGCCGGTGGAAATGGGGCCCAAGGAAGAGATCTACAGCAGGCCCCTGCACCCCTACACCCAGGCCCTGCTCTCGGCCACGCCGACCATTCACCCGGATCCGGACAAACCGAAAATCAAGATCGTCGGCGAGTTGCCCAACCCGCTGAACCCGCCCTCCGGCTGCGCCTTCCACAAACGCTGCCCGTACGCCACTGAACGGTGCAGTACCGAAGAGCCGGCCTTGCGTCTGCTCGACAACCGCCAGGTCGCCTGCCACTACGCCGAGCAGTTCCTCGGCTGAGCCGCAAAAAAAAGCCCCCGGAATCAATCCGGGGGCGCTATGTGTGGAGCTATGTCTGGCTCCATGGCTCGACCGGACTCCCTGCGAGCCCAGCCCCTTGGGGCTAACCGGTCAGCTGTCGTTGTCGTCGTCCATCGCTGGATCGTCAGCGCCGGAACCGTCGGCACCATTGCCGCCGTCCGCTCCATCGTCGCCGTAGCTGCCGTCATCACCGTTCTGGCCATCCGCACCGTTCTGGTCTTGCCCGTCGTCCTGGGCCAGGATCAACCCCGCGTTGGCGACGCTGGCGCTGGACCACAGCCCAGCCTCATGCGTCGCCCCTTGATTGGCCCAGGCCGTCGACGCGCCCACCGTTAACAGCACCAGCACTTTGATCAACAACACCATGCGCTGAAGAACGCTCATGACCGAGCCCATCCTTTTGTAGATTCATCGTTGAAGGCCCCAGGCCGCGTGTTCGGCCACCTTGGGGTACTGCTGTGAAACCTAGTCGCAATGCGCGCGGTTTTCCAGATGGCCCGCGGGCGATCCGCCACACGGACAAAGTGCTTTCGAATAACCATTACAACAAAGGGTTATGTGCACCAGTGGCCGGCAGAGCGCCGGGGCGCCAATAAAAAAGCCCCGCTGTGTATGCAGCGGGGCTTTGGGGGCTAGCGGTTCAAACCTTAGTGATGCTCACGGGTGGCGCGGAATTTCACGTCCGGCCAGCGCTCTTCCATCAGTGCCAGGTTGACCCGGGTCGGCGCCAGGTAAGTCAGGTGACCGCCGCCGTCGATGGCCAGGTTTTCCACGGCCTTGTTGGAGAATTCCTCCAGCTTCTTCTTGTCGCTGCACTCGATCCAGCGCGCGGAGTACACGGTGATCGGCTCGTAGGAGCACTCGACCTTGTATTCCTCTTTCAGGCGGCTGGCGACCACATCGAACTGCAGCACACCGACGGCGCCGAGGATGATGTCGTTGCTGCGCTCCGGGAAGAACACCTGGGTCGCGCCTTCTTCGGCCAGCTGTTGCAGGCCCTGGCGCAGTTGCTTGGACTTGAGCGGATCCTTCAGGCGCACGCGACGGAACAGTTCCGGGGCGAAGTGCGGGATACCGGTGAAGCCCAGGGCCTCGCCTTCGGTAAAGGTGTCGCCGATCTGGATCGTGCCGTGGTTGTGCAGGCCGATGATGTCGCCAGCGAAGGCTTCTTCCAGTTGCTCACGCTCGGAGGAGAAGAAGGTCAGGGCGTCGCCGATGCGCACGTCCTTGCCGGTACGCACATGGCGCATCTTCATGCCTTTCTCGTACTTGCCGGAGCAGATACGCATGAAGGCAATACGGTCGCGGTGTTTGGGGTCCATGTTCGCCTGGATCTTGAACACGAAGCCGGCAAACTTCTCTTCAACCGGTTCCACGGTGCGCTCGTTGGCGACCCGGGCCAGAGGCTTGGGAGCCCAATTGACCACCGCGTCGAGCACGTGATCGACCCCGAAGTTGCCCAGGGCGGTGCCGAAGAACACCGGGGTCAACTGGCCGTCGAGGAACTCCTGCTGGTTGAACTCGTGGCAGGCGCCCTGCACCAGCTCCAACTGCTCGACGAAGCGATCGTACTCGTCGCCCAAGTGGGCCCGTGCTTCATCGGAATCGAGCTTCTCGATGATTTTCACTTCGGTGCGTTCGTGGCCGTGGCCGGCGGTGTAGACAATGATGTAGTCGTCGGCCAGGTGGTACACACCCTTGAAGTCGCGGTAGCAACCAATCGGCCAGGTGATCGGCGCGGCCTTGATCTTCAGGACCGCCTCGATTTCATCGAGCAGCTCGATCGGGTCGCGGATGTCGCGGTCGAGTTTGTTGATAAAGCTGACGATCGGCGTATCGCGCAGGCGGCAGACGTCCATCAGGGCGATGGTCCGCGGCTCTACGCCCTTACCGCCGTCGAGCACCATCAGCGCCGAGTCGACCGCGGTCAGGGTGCGGTAGGTGTCTTCCGAGAAGTCTTCATGGCCCGGGGTGTCGAGCAGGTTGATCATGTGTTCGCGATAAGGGAACTGCATGACCGAGGTCGTGATGGAAATCCCGCGCTGTTTCTCCATCTCCATCCAGTCGGAAGTGGCATGACGGTCGGACTTACGCGACTTCACGGTACCGGCGACCGCAATCGCCTTGCCCATCAGCAACAGCTTCTCGGTGATGGTGGTTTTACCCGCATCCGGGTGGGAAATAATGGCGAAAGTGCGGCGTTTCGCGACTTCGGCGGCCTGTTTGGTCATGGGAAATCGCCTGGCGGTGATTCAAAAAAGGGCGGCGAGTATAGCGTAAAGCAAGCCTTCCAGGCCACCGCTCGGCCTGCCGTCGACGCCCCTCTAGCCGCTGCCGCAGGCTGCGCCGTCCGCACCCTGCGCCAACAACCATTCGAGGCAGCGGGGGCGGTTTCGAGGGACAGCGCAGCCTGCGGCAGCGGCGACAGGTCGAGCGTTTATGAGGGACCGTTGGGCAATGGGCGATGGCTAAATGCTGTCAATTATGGAACCTTTTAAAAGGTGCAGACGTCCACTCCCCTGCTACACGCTTTCATCAGGGGCTGAAATATCAGCAAGTTAGCCTGACGAGGCTGCGCTCATGGCTCGACCTCATGCCGTTTTGCCGGCATTGGCGAGCTGCTTTTCGCGACCACATTCACCGGCAGCCAGGAATGGCAATGCCGCCCGGAAATGTGTGCGCCGACTGACATAAAGGAGTCCGCCTGTGGCTATTCGCTATGGCAAAGGGCTGATAGGAGGAGCGGTTGTCGTCGCTCTCCTGGCCCTGCTGGTCCACTGGATCGGCATCAATACCATCGAAATGTACCGCGACGATTTGTTGTTCTACCTGCAAGCTCATTTGATTCTGGTCCTGGTGTCGATGCTCGCTGCCCTGGTGGTAGGCATCCCGGCCGGCATCTTCCTCAGCCGCCCGCACATGGTGGGACGCGCTGAACGCTTCATGCAGATCTTCAACATCGGCAACACCGTCCCTCCTCTGGCCGTACTGGCCATCGCCCTGGGGGTTCTCGGCATCGGCAGCGGCCCCGCTATCTTTGCCCTGTTCCTCGCCTCCCTGCTGCCGATCGTGCGCAACACCTACGAAGGCCTGAAAAACGTCCAGGGCTCGCTCAAGGAAGCCGCCGTCGGCATCGGCATGACCCCGGGCCAAGTGCTGTGGAAAGTCGAATTGCCCAACGCCGTGCCGATCATCATCGGCGGCGTGCGCGTGGCCCTGGCGATCAACGTCGGCACCGCGCCGCTGGCCTTCCTGATTGGCGCCAACAGCCTGGGCAGCCTGATTTTCCCGGGGATCGCCCTGAACAATCAGCCGCAACTGCTACTGGGGGCGGCCTGCACCGCACTGCTGGCACTGCTGCTTGACGGCATCGTGACCATGGCCAGCCGCCTCTGGCTGGAACGCGGTCTGCGCCCGTCTTAATCGCCGGGCCGAGCAAAGGAATCCTTATGAAAAAGCTAAGTTTGATACTGGGCTGCGTCCTGCTGTTCGCAGGCCTCGCCCAAGCGGCCGAAAAGCCGGTGATCCGCATCGGCGCCCGGGTCTTCACCGAGCAGACGCTGCTGGCGGAAATCACCTCGCAGTACCTGCGCACCAAGGGTTATGACACCCGTGTCACCGGCGGCCTGGGCAGCAACCTGGCGCGCAGTGCCCAGGAAAGTGGCCAGCTGGACCTGATCTGGGAATACACCGGCGTGTCGCTGGTGGCCTACAACCACGTCGACGAGAAACTCGACAGCGAACAGTCCTACGCCCGGGTGAAAGAACTCGACGCGAAAAAAGGCCTGGTCTGGCTCTCCCCGTCGAAATTCAGCAACACCTACGCCCTGGCCCTGCCAGAGAACGTGGCCAAGGAATTCCCGCAGATCAACAGCATCAGCGACCTGACCGCTGCGCTGTCCGAGAAGACCCGGGAAAACCGCCTGGTGGCCCTGGACACCGAGTTCGCCAACCGCTCCGACGGCATGGCCGGCATGGTCAAGTTGTACGAGATGAACCTGACCCGCAAAAACACCCGGCAGATGGACGCCGGCCTGGTCTACACCGCCCTGCGCAATGGCCAGGTGTTTGCCGGTCTGGTCTACACCACCGACGGGCGCCTCAACGCGTTCAAGCTGAAGCTGCTGGAAGACGACAAGCATTACTTCCCGGACTACACCGCCGCGCCGGTGGTGCGCCAGGTCTATCTCGACGCTCACCCGCAACTGGCCGCTGAGCTCAAGCCGCTGGCCGCCCTGTTCGACGACGAAACCATGCGCCAGCTGAATGCACGGGTCGACGTCGACCATGAAAGCCCGTCCGCCGTGGCCGCAGATTTCCTGCGCCAACACCCGATCACCCAATAAAGAGGAGAAGACATGGAATTTCTGAACGCCTTTTCCCATCTTGACTGGACGCAGGTGCTGCACCTGACCTGGCAGCACATCACCCTGGTGGGCATCGCCGTGGTCCTGGCCATCGTGGTCGGCGTGCCCCTGGGCGTGCTGATGACCCGCTTCCCGACCCTGGCCGGCCCGTTGCAAGCCAGCGCCACGGTGTTGCTGACGGTGCCGTCCATCGCCCTGTTCGGCCTGCTGCTGCCGTTCTACTCCAAGTTCGGCCAGGGCCTGGGACCGATGCCGGCGATCACCGCGGTGTTCCTCTACTCCCTGCTGCCCATCATGCGTAACACCTACCTGGCCCTGACCGGGGTCGAGCCCGGCATCCGCGAAGCGGCCAAGGGCATCGGCATGACCTTCGGCCAGCGCCTGCGCATGGTCGAACTGCCCATTGCCGTACCGGTGATCCTCGCCGGGGTGCGCACCGCCGTGGTGATGAACATCGGTGTGATGACCATCGCCGCCACCATCGGCGCCGGTGGCCTGGGTGTACTTATTCTGGCTTCCATCAGCCGCAGCGATATGTCGATGCTGATCGTCGGCGCCGTGCTGGTCAGTCTCCTGGCCATCTTCGCCGACCTGCTTCTGCAATGGCTGCAACGCACGCTGACTCCAAAAGGACTGCTCAAATGATCGAACTTCAAAACCTGACCAAGACCTTCCAAAGCAACGGCAAGACCATCACCGCCGTTGATTCCGTGAGCCTGACCGTCAACGAAGGCGAAATTTGCGTATTCCTCGGCCCGTCGGGCTGCGGTAAAAGCACCACGCTGAAAATGATCAACCGCTTGATCAAGCCAACCTCGGGCAAGATCCTGATCAACGGCGAAGACACCACCGACCTCGACGAAGTGACTCTGCGTCGCAACATCGGCTACGTGATCCAGCAGATCGGCCTGTTCCCCAACATGACCATCGAGGAAAACATCGTGGTGGTGCCCAAGCTGCTGGGCTGGGACAAGCAGAAGTGCCACGACCGCGCCCGCGAGTTGATGAGCATGATCAAGCTCGAACCCAAGCAGTACCTGCATCGCTACCCGCGTGAACTCTCGGGTGGCCAGCAGCAGCGGATCGGCGTGATCCGCGCCCTGGCGGCCGATGCGCCGCTGCTGTTGATGGACGAGCCGTTCGGCGCGGTCGACCCGATCAACCGCGAGATGATCCAGAACGAGTTCTTCGAGATGCAGCGCGCGCTGAACAAGACCGTGATCATGGTCAGCCACGACATCGACGAAGCCATCAAGCTGGGGGACAAGATTGCGATCTTCCGCGCCGGCAAGCTGCTGCAGATCGACCACCCGGACACCTTGCTGGCGCACCCGGCGGACGAGTTCGTGAGCAACTTCGTCGGTCAGGACAGCACCCTCAAGCGCCTGCTGCTGGTCAAGGCCGAAGACGCGGCGGACAACGCGCCATCGGTCAGCCCGGAAACCCCGGTGGCCGACGCCCTGGAGCTGATGGACGAGCATGACCGTCGTTACGTGGTAGTGACCGACGGCGAGAACAAAGCCATGGGTTACGTGCGCCGCCGCGACCTGCACCGCCAGACCGGCACCTGCGCGCAGTTCCTGCGCGAGTTCAACGCCACCGCCGCCTACGACGAACACCTGCGCATCCTGTTGTCGCGGATGTACGAGTTCAACCGGTCGTGGCTGCCGGTGATGGACGCTGATCGCGTGTTCCTGGGTGAGGTGACCCAAGAGTCGATTGCCGCTTATCTGAGTTCGGGTCGATCACGCGGGATGAAGACCAATATCGTCTCGCCAGCTGAGGCGGTAGTCGCGTAAACATACAAAACCTGTGGGAGCGGGCTTGCTCGCGAAAGCAAAACGTCATTGCGCAATGAGGTGACGGTAAAAATGCCTTCGCGAACCAGCCCCCTGCCACCGGCCCCGTGCCATTTCATCGGCACTCGCGGCCGGAAAAAAATATCAACAGCGCCCCCTGTGAAAACAGACCGAGCGCACCTTGCAAAACAGCCAAAATACGCCTCACGCCCCCCTCTCGCCGCCAACGTCGCCGATGTTGACGCCATCACACTTGCCTGCGACTTAGGGCACAAAAGCTTCGAACGTGCAGGTATTTTTAACACCGTAAAAATCCCGGGGAACATCTGTCCGTCATCTCGGTCGGCTACAAAGAGTGATATCGGTTACGCATGTCAGAAGCGTGCAAAAACGCGACATTTTTAGTTGATCTCAGGCCCCTCACGCCCTAAAGTTCGCGCCGAACGTCCATGCTGGAAACGATCCATCCGGCTCAAGTACTGACGACGAGACAGCAAGGCCAAGGGCAGCGCCCCATGGCCTTTTTGCTTTCGGCGACATGCCTTGGGAAGTAGGCGAACCAAAGTGGGGATACGGAGGACGTTCATTTGCACCCATTGTTAATTTCAGTTTGCCCTTAGGAGTTCCCAGCATGTCGATCAACGTCGAAGACTATTTCGCGCGCGCCACTTTTGACAAAATGAAGGCGTTCGCCGACAAGCAAGAAACCCCGTTCGTGGTGATCGACACCGCGATGATCAGCCAGGCCTACGATGACCTGCGCGCCGGTTTCGAATTCGCCAAGGTGTATTACGCGGTCAAGGCCAACCCGGCGGTGGAGATCATCGACCTGTTGAAAGACAAGGGTTCGAGCTTCGACATCGCCTCGATCTACGAGCTGGACAAGGTCATGGACCGCGGCGTCAGCGCCGACCGTATCAGCTACGGCAACACCATCAAGAAATCCAAGGACATCCGCTACTTCTACGAGAAGGGCGTGCGTCTGTTCTCCACCGACTCCGAAGCCGACCTGCGCAACATCGCCAAGGCCGCACCGGGCTCGAAAATCTATGTGCGGATCCTGACCGAAGGCTCGACCACGGCTGACTGGCCCCTGTCGCGTAAATTCGGCTGCCAGACCGACATGGCCATGGACCTGCTGATCCTGGCCCGTGACCTGGGCCTGGTGCCTTACGGCATCTCGTTCCACGTGGGTTCGCAACAGCGTGATATCAGCGTCTGGGACGCAGCGATCGCCAAGGTCAAAGTGATCTTCGAGCGCCTGAAAGAAGAAGACGGCATCCACCTCAAGCTGATCAACATGGGCGGTGGCTTCCCGGCCAACTACATCACCCGCACCAACAGCCTGGAAACCTACGCTGAAGAAATCATCCGCTTCCTCAAGGAAGACTTCGGTGACGAACTGCCGGAAATCATCCTCGAGCCAGGCCGTTCGTTGATCGCCAACGCCGGGATCCTGGTCAGTGAAGTGGTGTTGGTGGCCCGTAAATCCCGTACCGCCGTCGAGCGTTGGGTGTACACGGATGTGGGCAAGTTCTCCGGCCTGATCGAAACCATGGACGAAGCCATCAAGTTCCCGATCTGGACCGAGAAGAAAGGCGAGATGGAAGAAGTGGTCATCGCCGGCCCGACCTGTGACAGCGCCGACATCATGTACGAGAACTACAAGTACGGCCTGCCCCTGAACCTGGCCATCGGCGACCGCCTGTACTGGCTGTCCACCGGCGCCTACACCACCAGCTACAGCGCGGTGGAATTCAATGGCTTCCCGCCGTTGAAATCGTTTTATGTTTAAGAGCAGTCGCGAGCTTTAAGCGGCAAGCTGCAAGAGAAGAGCCCATGCGTCGACATGGGCTTTTTTTTGCCTGGCACAGGCGCCGCCTGCCAGATCCTCAGCGCCTAATCGGGCCAGCGCAGCCTGGCCGGCTAAGGGCTTAGCTGTGCGGCGCGTTGTTGGTATTGGGTGGCCAGGGCGCGGATTTGCGGGTGGGTGGCGCTGAGCAAGGCGCGGTGGGCGACGCTGAGGAATTTCAGGTTGCCGCCCGCCAGGGCCTGGCGCAGCCAATGCAGGGCGTCGTCGATACGACCGGCGTCGGCCAGCACCGCCGCGTAGCTGAACTGCCCGCGAAAATCGCCGCCTTCGGCCGAGCGCCGGTACCAGTCTCGGGCCAGTTCCGGGTCGGCCGGGCAGACAATCCCTTCTTCCAGATACCGCCCCAGCAGGTTCATGGATTTGGCATGCCCCAGCTCCGCGGCCCGGCGATAACAGGCCAACGCCTGCGCCTGGTCCTGCGCCACCCCGCGCCCGGTGGCCAGCAGGTTGGCGTAGTTGTACAGGCCCCAGTCCAGCCCGGCATCCGCCGCCTGGCGATAATGGCCGGCAGCCGCCAACAGGTCGGCAGGACAGCCCCAGCCATGCTCCGCGCAACGCCCGAGCATATTGCGCGCCATCAGGTGCCCACGCCGGGCCGCGATTTCAAACCAGCGCACGGCAAGCGCCTGATCCTGCTCGATGCCCAAGCCGTCGAGCAGGATCTGCCCGAGCAACGCCTGGGCGTCGAGCACCTCGGCCTTGGCCGCGATCAGCACCGCCTGGGCCGCGCGGGCCGGGCTGTGATCGAGCATGGCGCGCAGTTGCTCGCCGTCGAGGACTTCCTCGCGCCGCAGTTGATAACTCACGGCCTACACCTCGACCCAGCGTCGCAACAGGTTGTGATAGGTGCCGGTCAGGCGAATCAGCGACGGATGATCGGGCACGTCCCGGGTCAGCGCCTGGATCGCCCCGTCCATCTCGAACAGCAGCGCACGCTGGCTGTCTTCACGCACCAGGCTCTGGGTCCAGAAGAAGGAGGCGTAGCGGGCACCCCGGGTCACCGGGTTGACCTTGTGCAGGCTGGTGCCGGGGTACAGCACCATATCCCCAGCCGGCAGCTTGACCTGCTGGGTGCCGAAGGTGTCCTGGATCACCAGTTCACCGCCGTCGTAATCCTCGGGGTCGCTGAAAAACAGGGTCGACGACAGGTCAGTGCGCACCCGCTCGGGGCTGCCCTTGGGCTGGCGCACCGCGTTGTCGATATGAAAATCGAAACTGCCACCGGCGCTGTAGCAGTTGAGCAGCGGCGGGAACACCTTGTGCGGCAGCGCGGCCGACATAAACATCGGGTTGCTCCACAGCCGCTCGAGCATCGCTGCGCCGATCTCCTTGGCCAGAGGGTGGCCTTCGGGCAATTGCAGGTTGTGCTTGGCCTTGGCCGACTGGTAACCGGCGGTGATCTTGCCGTCTGCCCAGTCAGCCTGCTCCAGGGCCTGGCGGATGCGCAGCACTTCTTCGCGAGTGAACAGGCCGGGAATGTGCAGCAGCATGGCGAGGTACCTGAAGGTCGAGGATCAGCGATGATATTGATTCTTATTGGCGCTGTAAAACCGGCATGACGAATGAGTTCGTAAAAACCGTAAAGGGAAATTGTAAAGAATGTAAATTTAGTGCGAATGGAAACATTTCGCAATTGATACAGATACTTGTTTCTCCTATATTCCGCGGCCTCAAATCCTTGGGGAGGGGAATAAAATGTCACGCCAACTACCACTTTCTGCTGTCAGTTCACCGCGTCTGCTTGCCTCTGCAATTGGCGTGGCGCTCAGCGCCGGCTCTGCGGCCCATCTGGCCCAGGCGGCTGAAGACACCCACAAGAAAACCTCGGGCAATGCCATTTCCCTGGACGCCACCGCCATCACCGGCGAAGCCCAGGAGCCCACCTCCTACCAGGTCGAAAAAGCCTCCTCGCCCAAGTACACCGCACCGCTGATCGACACCCCGCGCTCGATCACCGTGATTCCGCAGCAAGTGCTCAAGGACACCGGCGCCCTCTCCATGCAGGATGCGCTGCGCACCGTGCCCGGCATCACCTTCGGTGCCGGCGAAGGTGGCAACCCGCAAGGTGACCGTCCGTTTATCCGCGGCTTCGACGCCCAGGGCGACACCTACCTGGACGGCGTGCGCGACACCGGCTCCCAGAGCCGCGAAATCTTCGCCGTGGAATCAATTGAAGTCAGCAAAGGCCCGAACTCGGCCATCGGCGGCCGTGGCGCCGCAGGCGGCAGCATCAACCTGGTGAGCAAGAAAGCCCACCTGGGCAACAGCTTCGACGGCGGATTCACCTGGGGTTCGGACCAGACCCAGCGCTACACCCTGGACGGCAACTACCAGTTCAGCGACAGCGCCGCCGGCCGCCTGAACCTGATGAGCCACGAAAGCAACGTCGCCGGGCGCGACAAGGTCAACTACGACCGCTGGGGCATCGCCCCGTCCCTGGCCTTTGGCCTGGGCACCGACACCCGGGTCAACCTCGACTACTACCACCTGCAAAGCGACGACCTGCCGGATTCGGGCATCCCGTACACCATCCCGGCCGGGGGTGGCAACGCGCGGACCAAAAGCAACCCGGACAAACCCTACGCCGGGGGCGACAGCAGCAACTTCTATGGCCTGACCGATCGTGACTTCCGCAAGAGCCGGGTCGACACCGCGACCTTCGCCATCGAGCACGACCTGAGCGACGCCCTGACCATCAAGAACACCCTGCGTCACGGCACCAGCATGCAGGACTACATCCTCACCCAGCCCGACGACAGCCAGCGCAACGTCAACAACGGCAGCGTATGGCGCCGGGCCAACACCCGGGTGAGCAACACCGCCACCACCACCAACCAGACCGACCTGTTCGGTGACTTCTATGTGGCCGGGTTCAAGAACAGCTTCGCCACCGGCATCGAGTTCAGCCACGAGGAAAGCAAAAAATCCTCGTACAACGTCGACACCGAAACCACTCCGCTGGTCGCCGGCAACCCCAGCCTCTGCACCCCGGGCAGCATCGGGCTGCCCAGCAACTACAACTGCACCTCGTTGAGCAACCCGAACCCGGATGACCCGTGGAATGGCGCGATCTCGCGCAACTACGCCGGCACCGACACCTCCAGCAACACCCGCGCGCTGTACGTGTTCGACACCCTGGAACTGTCGCCGCAGTGGCTGGTGAACATGGGCCTGCGCTACGACCACTTCGACACGCAATACCGCACCTACGACAACGCCGGTGCCACCGTGGTCAACAACGGCGTGCCGGCCAAAGGCAAGGACACCAGCGAGTTCATCACCGGTCAGTTCGGCCTGGTGTGGAAACCCACCGAGCACGGCAGCATCTATGCCTCCTACGCCACCTCGGCCACTCCGCCGGGCGCGACCCTGGGCGAAGGCCAGGAAGGCAACCCGCTGGGCGGCACCACCGACCGCAGCCGTAACGTGCTCAGCAGCGACATGGAGCCGGAAACCACCAAGAACTACGAACTGGGCACCAAGTGGGACCTGCTCAATGATCGCTTGTCGTTGACCGCCGCCATCTTCCGCACCGAGAAGGAAAACGCCCGGGTCCAGGTCGACACCACCTCCTACGAGAACGTCGGCACCACCCGCGTCGATGGCCTGGAACTGTCGGCCAGCGGCAAGCTCACCGACAAATGGCAGGTGTTCGCCGGCTACAGCTACCTGGACGGCAAGCAAATCGACGGCGGCCCCCTGGGCAAGGCCAACGATGGCAACCAACTGCCCAACACGCCGAAAAACAGCGCCAGCCTGTGGACCACTTACAGCCTGACGCCAAAACTGACCGTCGGCGGCGGCGCGTTCTATGTCGACGACGTCTTCGGCAGCGTGGCCAACACCACCATGGTCGATTCCTACGTGCGCTACGACGCCATGGCCGCCTACAAGCTGACCAAGAATGTCGACCTGCAACTCAACGTGCAAAACCTGACCAACGAAACCTATTACGACAAAGCGTTCAGCACCCACTTCGCCAACCAGGCGGCGGGGCGCACCGCGCTGCTCAGCACCAACGTTCACTTCTGATGTAAGCGCTGCCGCAGGCTGCACCAGGGCCGTGAGTTCACTCGGGTTCCCTGGCCTGCAGACTCGGCCAGAGGCAGAAACCCCACACATGGCAATGTGTGGGGTTTTTGTGTGTAAAAAAGAATGCTTCTCGACAACTCACGGCATAATGCGCGCCGTGTTTCTTACTTTTGAGCAACAAGGCAGGTCGATGTGTTGAAGAAAACCCTGTTCCAGCTGCACTGGTTCTTCGGTATCAGCGCGGGTCTGGTTCTGGCCCTGATGGGCATCACTGGCGCGAGCATGTCGTTTCAGGACGAAATCCTGCGGCTCATGAACCCCTCGGTGCTGCAGGTCGAGAAACGCCCTGCCGGCGTGCTGCCACCGGCCGAGCTGGTGGCCAAGGTCGAGGCAGCCGAAGGCAAGACCGTGTCCATGCTCTGGGTCGAGACCGACAGCGGCAATGCCGCGCGGGTGTTCTTCACCCCGCCGCCGGGTGAACGCCGTGGCCAGATGCGCTACTTCGACCCCTACACCGGCGAGTTTCTGGGCGACGCCGTGGGCCAGGACTTCTTCGGCCTGATGATGCAACTGCACCGGTTCCTGGCCATGGGCGATACCGGCCGGCAAATCACCGGTGCCTGCACCCTGATCCTGATTTTCTTCTGCCTGTCCGGCCTGTACCTGCGCTGGCCGCGCCAAGTCGGCAACTGGCGTGCCTGGCTGACCCTGGACTGGGCCAAGAAAGGCCGGGGCTTCAACTGGGACCTGCACGCCGTGGCCGGCACCTGGTGCCTGGCGGTGTACCTGCTGGCGGCGCTGACCGGGTTGTCGTGGTCCTACGAGTGGTACAGCAACGGCCTGAACAAACTGCTCTCCGACACGCCCCACAGCGAGCGCAAGCGCGGCGGCCGTGGTGCGCCGCCGCCCAAGGGCCAGGCCCCGGTGGCCGACTACAACGCCCTGTGGAGCAGTATCTACAGCAATGCCGGCAAAGACCTCGACGCCTACAACATCCGCATGCCGCCAGTGGCCGGGCAACCCGCCACGGTCTACTACCTGCTCAAGACCTCGCCCCACGAGCGCGCGCTGAACCAGTTGCAGATCGACCCGGCCACCGGCGCGGTCAGCCTGCATGAGCGCTACGCCGACAAGAGCTTTAAAGCGCAGCTGCTGACCAGCATCTACGCCCTGCACGTCGGCAGCTATTTCGGCCTGGCCGGGCGCATCATCCTCGCCGTGGCTTCGGTGCTGATGCCGTTGTTCTTTATTACCGGCTGGCTGCTGTACCTGGACCGTCGACGTAAAAAACGCCAGATCAAGGAGGCCCGCAAAGGCCTGGCCAGCACCAGCGACGACAGCGCCGCGTGGCTGATCGGTTTTGCCAGCCAGAGCGGTTTTGCCGAACAACTGGCCTGGCAGACCGCCGGGCAATTGCAGGCCGCCGGGCTGCCGGTGAACGTCCAGCCCCTGGCCAGCATCAGCGAACACGACCTGCAAGGTGCGAGCAATGCCCTGTTCGTGGTCAGCACCTTTGGCGACGGCGAAGCGCCGGACAGCGCCCGCGGTTTCGAACGCAAGGTGCTGGGCCGCACGCTGTCGCTGGACCACCTGAACTACGCGGTGCTGGGCCTGGGCGACCGCCAGTATCAACACTTCTGCGGCTTCGCCCGGCGCCTGCACGGCTGGCTGATGGAGCACGGCGGCAACACCCTGTTCGCCCCGATCGAAGTCGACAGCGGCGACAGCTACGCCCTGCGCCACTGGCAGCAACAACTCGGGCAATTGACCGGGCAAGCGCCGGTGGACCTGTGGCAGGCTCCGGCCTTCGACAACTGGACCCTGACCCGGCGCGAGCTGCTCAACCCCCAAAGCAGTGGCTCCGGCGTCTACCTGCTGGGGCTCACGGCGCCCAGCGCCAGCAGTTGGCTGGCCGGCGACCTGGTGGAAGTGATGCCACGCAACAGCCCCTGGGCCGTGGAATTCTTCCTGAGCGGCCTGGGCCTGGATGGCGAGAGCAAGGTACAGATCGACGGCCTGCAGGAACCCCTGTCCCAGGCCCTGGCCAACCGCCAACTGACGGAAAACCGCAGCCACCTGGTGGGCCTGCACGCCCAGGCCCTGGTGGATGCCCTGGTGCCGGTGACCCAGCGCGAATACTCCATTGCCTCGATCGCCAGCGACGGCGTGCTGGAGTTGCTGGTGCGCCAGGAGCGCCACCCCGACGGCAGCCTGGGCCTGGGCTCCGGCTGGCTCACCGAACACGCGGCCGTGGGCTCGGCCATCAGCCTGCGGGTGCGGCGCAACAGCGGCTTCCACCTGCCGGTCGAACCCTGCCCGTTGATCCTGCTGGGCAACGGCACCGGCCTCGCCGGCTTGCGCAGCCTGCTCAAGGCGCGAATCGCCGACGGCCAGCAACGCAACTGGCTGCTCTTCGGCGAGCGCAATGCCGAGCATGATTTCTACTGCAAGGATGAACTTCAGGAATGGCTGACCGGTGGCGACCTGGCGCGCCTCGACCTGGCCTTCTCCCGCGACCAGGCGCAAAAAATCTACGTCCAGGACCGCCTGCGCGACGCCGCGCCGGAACTGAAAAAATGGCTGGCCGACGGCGCCGCGATCTACATCTGCGGCAGCCTGCAAGGCATGGCCTCAGGCGTCGACCACGTGCTCAACGAGGTACTGGGGGCTGAAGCCGTGGAACGCCTGATCGAGCAAGGGCGCTATCGGCGGGACGTTTACTGAGGCGTCAGGCCCTTCGCCCGCCAGAACGGCGCAAGACTCAAGGGCCTCTTCGCCGGCAAGCCGGCTCCTACAGGACGGGGCGTTGGCGGGGATGGTTACACCGGTTGCAGGTTGTGCTCGTACACCGCCACGCCATCCAGGTCCCGCAGGATCACCTTCAGCTCTGCCGTTTGCCCATCGATCTGCACTTCGCCAAAGAACTGGAAGCCGGCAAAGGGCGAAGTGTTCTGCGCTGGCGGCGCCTTCTGAAACACCACTTCGGGACCGAAGGTCTTGTCCAGCACATTGGGCCCGAAACTCCCGGCATTCAGCGGGCCGGCGACAAACTCCCAGAATGGCTCGAAGTCCTGAAATGCCGCGCGATCCGGGTGGTAATGGTGGGCCGCGCAGTAATGCACGTCCGCCGTCAACCACACATGGTTGCGGACCTGATGCTTGCGCAGATACGCCAGCAATTCGGCGATCTCCAGCTCACGCCCCTGGGCCGGTCCCGGGTCGCCGTTGGCAACGGCCTCCCAGCGCGCCACCCCGGGGCTGACCTCACCATCGGGCACGCCGAGGCCAATGGGCATGTCCGCCGCCACCACTTTCCACTGGGCCGAAGAATCCTTGAGTTCGCGCTTCAGCCAATCCAGCTGTTCACGGCCAAGGAACGGTTTTTCGCCACCGAGGTTGTCATCGTTGGCGCCGCGATAACTGCGCATGTCCAGCACGAACACATCCAGCAACGGCCCATAGCTGAGCTTGCGGTAAATCCGCCCGCCGCCATCGGCGCTCTGCCGACGCATTGGCGAATACTCCAGCCATGCCTGGCGCGCGCGGCCCACCAGGGTCTGGATGTCCTTGACCGCATAACGTTCGTCCAGCTGCTTGCCAGGCGACCAGTTGTTGACCACCTCGTGGTCGTCCCACTGCCAGATCTGCGGCACCTCGGCGTTGAAGCGGCGCAGGTTCTCGTCCATCAGGTTGTAGCGGTAATTGCCCCGGTACTCGTCGAGGGTCTCGGCCACCTTGCTCTTGGCCTCGGTGGTGAGGTTGCGCCAGATGCGCCCGTCTTCCACGGTCAATTGCGCCGGCACCGGGCCGTCGGCGTAGATGGTGTCGCCGCTGTGGATAAAGAAGTCCGGCAAGCGCAGGCGCATGGCTTCGTAGATGCGCATGCCACCGATATCCGGGTTGATACCAAAGCCCTGGCCCACCGTGTCACCGCTCCAGACAAAACGGATATCCCGGCGTTGCGCTGGCGCACTGCGCAAGTGGCCGAACCAGGGTTCGCTGGCCACGCCGGACTGGGCGTCCTCGAAAGTCACCCGATAAAAGATCGCCTGGTTGGCCGGCAGCCCAGTCAACTCCACCCGCGCCGTGAAGTCCGTCCGCGCATCGGCCAGGGGCGAGATGAACCGCCGGGGGTTGCCGAACAGGCTTCGCGTGTCCCACTCCACCACCATCCGTGCCGGGCGATCCGTGCGGCTCCAGATCATGGCCCGATCCCCCAGCAGATCCCCGGACTGCACCCCATCGGTGAGCTGCGGCCGATCCTTGACCGAGGCAATCACCGCCGGCGCCAGGCTCGGCAGCAACAGCCCCGCCCCGGCGATTTGCATGATCCGACGACGGCCGAGGTTGAACTCGCTCATGGTGATTCCCTGACAATGGTCAAAAGGCAACCTTAGTCAGTGGGGATGAAGAGGGTGTGACAGCAAGGACATACGGCCGCAATGCAGGGTGGCAGCTCAACGCGGACTAGCAAAACCGGCCTCAAGCAACCGGCGCATCCGCAGATGCTCCGCGCCGAGCCGCCCTGACCATCCGAAGCTAAACAACTGCAGCCTCTACTAAATTTAACTATTCAAGCGTCGCCTGGGATACCCCACACTTAAACTTGTTCATCGATCCTTTGAGTTGAGCAGTGGAAAACCAGCTATCAAGCTAAACAATATGGCCACCAAAGCACCCAGCAAGCCCCCCCCACCACAACTTCTCTCAACTCTGGAATAACGTCCTTGAACGAACCCAGCAGCATAGAAAAAAAGAATCCAAATACACAAAACATGACAACACCCAGCAATGACCCGCATAAAAACATCATGGCAATGCTCAATAAATCCCTGTTTCGCAGAAAAACTACAAGAGGAACCCCAAATAGCAAACATGGTAAATAGCTAAACGAAATAGAAAAAAATAGAAGAAAAGCCGCCTGCCTTAGATCGGAAAAATTGAATACTAACAAGAACAATACCGAGGGTAGCAAAGGCGCGATAGCAAAGCCCAACCACATCCGTCGATTAAACGTAGTTACCTCACCTGCCCCCTCTAGCCCCCTCCCAAAGTGCTAAACCACATCGCATTCGACTTCTAATTAACACCCATCTGTTTTTCTGGCAACTCTGATCCATCCTGATATACGCGCACAGAAAATCCTTCATCAATTTTTAGATTGAAAACTATTCGATGGGAACATTCGCAGGCTGCAAAAGCTCCTTTTTCCACAGCAGTAGTTCTATATTTAAATACTATTCCTTTATCTTTAATCTCATACTCTGGCGCCTGTGCCGAAAAAGCACAGTTCATAGTAGAATTCACCCTCACTGCCTGCCTGCCCGCCCTCCACTCAGAAGTAAAATAACTCTGACCTGACTCATCACCAGTACATTGATAATCCATAAATTCAAAGTCCGACTTTCCATCAGCACAAGTCAAGCCCGACAGGAACATTCCAATAACTATTCCGGCACTTAGAATTTTTTGAGAAATCATTATTTTTCTCCATCGTTATTTTCTGCACCATTAAACCTTACGAACTGACCTTTGTGGTTCCCATCATTAAAGAGGGCTTAAAAATTAAGCCGTGGCGCTGGTGAGGGGGCTTGCCCTGCTCAACAGCGCAACGGCGGTAATCCCTCTCTGAGCGCGAGGGGTGTCTGACAGGCTGCGGCGGTTGGACATGGTCGCGCTATGCGCGCCAGCGGGAGCAAGCTCCCTCGCCACAACAAGCGGGCTGCCTGTGCGAGCACCTCGCCACAATCGGTACTCTTTACATCAACCGGGAGAGTGGCGATTGCCATCAAGCAAGGCATCTACCACGCCACGGGCCATTTCCACTGCATGCACCATGGGACCAGATCAGGCCGCGCTCGATGCCGCTGGCGTGTTCGGTGATCTCGTCGGACACCTCCTCGGCGGCTTTGAGCAGCATGGAAACGTGGAGCAAGGCTTCCTCAGCGCTGATGCCGGGGCGGACGGTGAAGGGGGAACCAGCGCTAATGGGCGTGCTGACTGTTTCTTTAAGGGCTTTGAGCACTGCGTGGTTGGCGGCATCGTGCTTGAAATCGCATAAACGACGAGCACGCGAGAGATGAGAGGTCGAATTTGAACGTTTCATGAAGCTCCTCCGAATGAATGGAGTCGCCATAACCTATCAGAACAAGTAGAAACTCTACTGACTGGATACGTGACCGAAATCCCTGAGCTCAGGCTGCTAACCCCGGACACTAAACTGCAGTGACGTCCCGAAGACTAGCCAGCAAATTATGCAGTCACAAGCGCCTAAGAATGTCTCCGACCTACCTTACAAAAGAAAGAGATTTTCCCGACTTGCATCGCTGATAAATGTCTTCGGAAACATCAACGCCCAACGCCAGCTTCTCGGTCGTTCGCGGCCTGCGGCAGCGACTACAGCAGCCCAAACCCAAAACGCCCCAAACACCCCCACCCATCGCCCAAACGCGCCGGCCGGTAGGCCGCGCCGCCGGGCTTTTGATGTTGATCCACCCGCCCCTTCGGCAGGCCGAGTGGTGGTGTTCATCAGGGGATTGGTGCGTAGCGCCCCTCGACGCAGTCGAGGACGTCGCTGGAAGCGATGCCCCCTGAGGGACGCCGGAACGAGGGAACCCGAGCGCAGCGAGGGGCGTACGCTTGGGGCGAGACTTTTGGGTTCCTTTTGGCTGGGCCGGCACCCCGGGCGTTTGCCAAAAGGGACTCGCCGTAAGGGCGGAACCATAATCAGCCCTCACCGTTGAAATGCACCCCATCCGCAAAAACCCAGGGGCCGCCTCAAACAAGGCTCAAGCCTTAGCCGGCTCCAAAGCCAACTCCCCACCCTCGGGCCGCTTCACCACCGCATACACCACCGCCGTAACCAAACTCCCCGCCACAATCGCCAGCAAATACAACAACGCATGATTGATCGCATTCGGAATCAGCATCACAAACAACCCGCCATGGGGCGCCATCAGCTTGCAGCCGAAATACATCGACAACGCCCCGGTCAACGCGCCGCCGGCGATACTCGCCGGAATCACCCGCAACGGGTCCTTGGCGGCAAACGGAATTGCCCCCTCGGAGATAAAGCACAACCCCAGCACAAACGCCGCCTTGCCCGCCTCACGCTCGCTTTGGGCAAACTTGCGCCGCGCAATAAAGGTCGCGATTCCCAGGCCAATCGGCGGCACCATGCCCGCGGCCATTGCCGCCGCCATCGGCGCATAACTCTGGGACGCCAGCAGCCCCACCGAAAACGCATAGGCCGCCTTGTTGATCGGCCCGCCAAGGTCGACGCACATCATCGCCCCCAGCACCACGCCCAGCAGGATGGCGTTGGTGGTGCCCATGCTGTCGAGGAACTGGGTCAGGGCCGAAAGCATGCCCGCCACCGGTTTGCCGACCACGTAAATCATCACCAGGCCGGTAAACAGGCTGGCGAACAACGGGATGATCAAAATCGGTTTCAGCGCTTCCAGGCTCTGGGGCAAACGCACGTATTGGCTGAGGGCCTTGGCCGCATAGCCGGCAAGGAAACCGGCGACGATGCCACCGATAAAACCCGCGCCCAGGGTGCTGGCCAGCAAGCCGCCGATCATCCCCGGCGCCAGGCCCGGACGGTCGGCAATCGAGTAGGCGATGTAACCCGCCAACAGCGGCACCATCAGTTTGAAGGCGGTCTCGCCGCCGATCTGCATCAAGGCCGCCGCCAGGGTGCCCGGCTCCTTGAACGCGGTAATGCCGAAGACAAAGGACAGGGCGATCATCAAACCGCCCGCCACCACCATCGGCAGCATGAACGAGACCCCGGTCAGCAGGTGTTTGTAGACCCCGGTCTTCTCTTGCCGAGCCGGCGCCTGGGCGCCGCCTGCGGCCGATTCCACCTGGCCTTCGGCCAAGGCCTTGTGCAGCGTGGCCTCTGCTTGCTTGAGGGCGATGCCGGTGCCGCAGCGGTAGATTTTCTTGCCGGCAAAGCGTTCGGTGGCGACTTCGATATCCGCCGCCAACAGCACCACGTCGGCCTGGGCGATGGCCTCGGCGCTCAACGGGGTACGGGCGCCGACCGAGCCCTGGGTTTCAACCTGCAACTCGTAACCCAGGCGTTTGGCCGCCTGCTGCAAGGCTTCAGCAGCCATAAAGGTGTGGGCGACCCCGGTCGGGCAGGCGGTGACCGCGACGATGCGCGGCGCGCTGGCGGCGGCTGTCGCAACCGGCTCGACGCTGGCAGCAGACTCGCGGTACAGCTGGGCCTCTTCGGCGCCACGGCGCAGCACTGCGTCCACATCCTGCAAGGCCTGGGACGGGGTGCTGCGGTAGACCCGCTTGCCGACAAAGCGCGCCATATCCAGCGGCCCGGTGCTGACCACCAGCACCCACTCGGCCGCTTCCAGGGTGGCCGCCGAGAGTTGGCGTTCAGGGTGCGCCTCGTCGTGCACTTCGACGCTGGTGCTCCAGCCCTGGCGCTGCGCCGCAGCGTCAAGCAGCCGGGCGCACAGCACACTGGTGACCATGCCGTTGGGGCAGGCAGTAACAATGGCTAACTTCATGTCCAACCCTCTTATTGTTCTGTCAGGGGGCGCACGCGCACGCCCTGTTCGAGCTGCGCCAGTTGCGCCGCATCGCTGATACCAAAACCGATTTGCGAGACCGCCATGGCGGCGATCGCCGTGGCGCGGCGCAGTGTCTGTTCGGCGCTGTGACCGCTGAGCAGGCCATGCAGCACCCCCGCCAGCAGCGAGTCGCCGGCGCCCACGGTGCTGGCGACGCTGACCTTGGGCGGCACGGCCTGCAACGCCGGGGCCGAGCTGAACCAATTGACCCCATCGGCGCCGTGGGAGATCACCACATGCTCCACGCCCTGGGCATGCAGGCGCTGGGCCGCAGCCGCCTGTTCAGCCACCGACAGCACCGGGCTGTGCAGGGCCTCGGTCAATTCTTCAGTGTTCGGCTTGATCAGCCAGGGGCCCGCCGCCAGGCCGGCGCGCAGGGCGTCGCCGCTGGTGTCCAGGGCGACTTTCAAGCCCAGGCCCTTGAGCCGTACCAACAGCGCCTGCAACCACTGCGGGCTGACGCCACGGGGCAGGCTGCCGGCAACGACCACCGCGTCATGGCCCGGGGCGATCTGTTCCAGGCGCGCAAGCAACGCGTGTTGCGCCGCCGCGTCGACCTCCGGCCCCGGGCCGTTGACGTCGGTCACACGGCCGTCGCTTTCGGCCAGCTTGATGTTGCTGCGGGTCTGCCCCGGCACGCGGATAAAGGCGTCGACAAATCCACGCTGGGCAAACAGCGCTTCGAAGGCTTGTGGGTTGTCGGCGCCGAGAAAGCCGCTGACGGTCAGTTGATGGCCGAGGTCCGCCAGTACCTGGGCGACGTTCACCCCCTTGCCGGCGGCATGGGTGTGCATGGCCTGGCTGCGGTTGACGGCCCCCGGTTCCAGGCGCGCCAGTTGCACGGTGAGGTCCAGCGCCGGGTTCAGGGTCAGGGTCAGGATCTTGGCCATTACAGGGCCTCCACGAGGGCGCGCACGTCATCCGCGCTGCCGACGGCCAGGGCCTGCTGTGCCAGGACCTGGACCTGGCTCAGGCTCAACTCGCGAATGCGTGCCTTGACCTCGGCAATGCTGCGCCCGGAGACGCTGAGTTCATCCACCCCGAGCCCGACCAACACCGGCACCGCCAGCGGATCGGCCGCCAGTTCGCCGCAGACCCCAACCCATTTGCCATGGGCATGGGCGGCGCGCACGGTGATGTCGATCAGTTGCAGCACCGCCGGGTGCAGGCCATCGGCCTGGGCCGACAGGGTCGGATGGCCACGGTCGATGGCCAGGGTGTACTGGGTCAGGTCATTGGTGCCGACGCTGAAGAAGTCCACTTCCTTGGCCAGGACCGGCGCCAGCAAGGCGGCGGAAGGCACTTCGATCATGATCCCCAGTTGCAGGTCGGCCACTGGGATTTCCAGGCGCAGGCGCTCGGTCATGTCCCGGGCCTGGCGCCATTCGTCGACGCTACCGACCATGGGGAACATGATCCGCAGCGGGCGGTTGTCGGCCGAGCGCAGCAGGGCGCGCAGCTGGGCTTCCATGATTTGCGGGCGTTGCAGGGTCAGGCGGATGCCGCGCACGCCGAGGAAGGGGTTTTCTTCCTTGGCGATCGGCCAGTACGGCAGCGGTTTGTCGCCGCCCACATCCAGGGTCCGCACCACCAGCGGACGCCCGGCCAGGCCGTCGAGCACGCGGCGGTATTCGGCTTCCTGGGTGGCTTCATCCGGCGCTTGCGGGTGGGCCATGAAAATCAGTTCGGTGCGCAGCAGGCCGATGCCTTCGGCGCCGTTTTCCACGGCGCTGATCACGCCGGCGCTTTCACCGATATTGGCGAACACCTCAACGTGATGGCCGTCGCGGGTGTGGGCCAGTTGATGGCGCTGTTCGGCCGCGGCCTTGAGCCGTTGCTCGCGGCTGTCGCGCTCTTCGCCGGCCCGTTGCAGGGTGCTGCTGTCGGCATCCACATGCAGCCGCCCGCGTTGGCCGTCGAGCAGCAGCGGCGTGCCGGGCTTGATCAGCAACACCGCCGCGCCCG
>NZ_ATLP01000073.1:0-7726 GCF_000416215.1 Pseudomonas sp. CF161 | reverse complement strand
ACCTTGCAGGCACCTCGTCCTGCTCCCGCTTGCTGTTTAAAGCTTGAAGCTTGCCGCTGCTCCCCCTGCTAAAGTCCCACCCTCGCTTGTGCATTTTCCAAGGAAGCCTCTATGCCGGACGCTACGTCCCTCAACGCTGGTTTTATGGTGGTCCAGAGCAACAGCCTGGATGAACTGCGCAGCTTGGTGATCAGCGTCATGCGGCGTTACCCCCTGGCGCCCCTGGAAAATGAAATCGCCCTGGTGCAGAGCAACGGCATCGCCCAGTGGTTGAAGCTGGCCCTGGCAGAAGACCCCCAGGACGACGACCTCGGAGGCTGCGGCATCGCCGCCGCCATCGATGTGCAACTGCCAGGCAGTTTTATGTGGCAGCTGTATCGCATGGTGCTGGGACGGGATGAAATCCCACCCAAGTCCCTGCTGGATAAAGCCCCGCTGACCTGGCGCCTGATGCGCCTGCTGCCCGAGCTGATCGATCAGCCGCACTTCGAGCCCCTGCAACGCTTCCTGACCCACGACACCGACCTGCGTAAGCGCTATCAACTGGCGGAGCGCCTGGCGGACCTGTTTGACCAATACCAGGTGTACCGCGCCGACTGGCTGGAAGACTGGGCCGGCGGCCGGCATCAACTGCGCAATGGTCGAGGCGAGGCCAAGCCCCTGACCCCCGCCAACTGCTGGCAGGCCGAGTTGTGGCGAGCGTTGCTGTTGGATGTTGGGGCCGAAGGCATGGCCCAGAGTCGGGCCGGGGTTCACCAGCGCTTTATCGAGCGCATCAACCAGCTGGATGTCGCGCCCAAGGGCTTGCCGTCGCGGGTGATCGTGTTCGGGATTTCTTCACTGCCGGCCCAGGCCCTGGAAGCCTTGGCGGGATTGGCGCGTTTCAGCCAGGTGCTGCTTTGCGTGCACAACCCTTGTCGTCACCATTGGGCGGACATCGTCGCCGATAAAGACCTGTTGCGGCATCAATACAAGCGCCAGGCGCGCAAGGCCGGCATGCCCGCTGCCCTCGACCCACAAACCCTGCATCAGCATGCGCATCCGCTGCTGGCCGCCTGGGGCAAACAGGGCCGTGACTACATCAGCCTGCTCGACAGTTATGACGACCCTAGCAGCTACCGTGCGGCCTTTCGCGATGGGCGCATCGACCTGTTCAGCGAAAACCAGCCGCAGAACATGCTCAATCAATTGCAGGACGACATCCTCGAACTGCGCCCACTGAACGAGACCCGTGAACACTGGCCGGCGATCGATCTGACGCAAGACCAGTCGATCCGTTTTCACATTGCCCACAGCGCCCAGCGCGAGGTGGAAATCCTCCACGACCAGTTGCTCGCCCGCTTCAGTGCCGACCCCGACCTGCGCCCTCGCGATGTGATCGTGATGGTCCCGGACATCGACAGTTACGCCCCACATATCCGTGCGGTGTTCGGGCAGCTGGAGCGTGATGATCGACGCTTTATCCCCTTCACCCTGACCGACCAGGGCCAGCGCGGGCGTGACCCGTTGCTGATCGCCGTGGAGCACTTGCTGAAGCTGCCGGATAGCCGCTTCCCGGTCAGCGAGATTCTTGACCTGCTCGATGTTCCGGCCCTGCGTGCGCGCTTTGGCGTGGATGAAGCCGACCTGCCGATCCTGCACCGCTGGATCGAAGGCGCCGGTATCCGCTGGGGCATGAGCGCCGAACAGCGTGCACAACTGGGGTTGCCCGAGGAGCTGGAGCAAAACAGTTGGCGTTTCGGCCTGCGCCGCATGTTGTTGGGCTACGCCGTGGGCCGCTCCGCCGCGTGCGATGGCATTGAACCCTACGACGAAATCGGCGGCCTGGACGCGGCGTTGATCGGCCCGCTGGTGGCGCTGCTCGACGCCTTGCAAGTGGCCTACGGGCAACTGACGGAGGCCGCGACGCCGCAGCAGTGGGGCGAGCGCCTGCAAGGGCTGATGCAGCTGTTTTTCCTGGCCGAGACCGAGCACGACGACTATCTGCTGAGCCAACTGGAAGACCTGCGGGAAACCTGGCTCGAGACCTGCCAGTCGGTCGGTCTGGAGGATGAGCTACCGCTGACCGTGGTGCGCGAAGCCTGGTTGGCCGGGCTCGACCAGGGGCGCCTGTCCCAGCGCTTTCTTGCCGGTGCGGTGAACTTCTGCACCCTGATGCCGATGCGGGCGATCCCTTTCAAGCTGGTGTGCCTGTTGGGCATGAACGATGGCGATTACCCGCGCGCCCAGCCGCCCCTGGATTTTGACCTGATGGGCAGCGACTACCGCCCCGGCGACCGTTCCCGCCGTGAAGACGACCGCTATCTGTTGCTCGAAGCTTTGCTCTCGGCGCGCAACCAGCTGTACGTCAGTTGGGTCGGGCGCAGCATTCGTGACAACAGCGAACGCCCGGCCTCGGTGCTGATCGGCCAGTTGCGCGACCACCTGGCCAGCGGCTGGACCCCGGTCGATGAGGCGCCCCTGCTGGAAGGCATGACCCAGGAGCATCCGCTGCAACCTTTCAGCGCCCGCTATTTCCATGAAGGCGACGCGCTGTTCAGCTACGCCCGTGAGTGGCAATTGCTGCATCAGCAGCACGAGCCGAAAACGGCCATGGAACAACTGGCGCCCTATGTCCAGGAAGAGCCCCTGAGCTTGGGGCAGTTGCAGGACTTTTTGCGCAACCCGGTGCGGCACTTTTTCAGCCAGCGGCTTAAGGTGTTCTTCGAAGCCCTGGAAGCCCCCTTGGCCGATGAGGAGCCTTTTGTCCTCGACGCCCTGCAACGTTACAGCCTCAGCGACAGCCTGCTTGAAGCCGCCCTCGGTGATGCCGAGCACCCCGAGCAGGCCTTGCAGGCCCAGGCGCAGCGGCTGCAAGCCAGCGGCCTGTTGCCCATGGCCGGTTTTGGCGAATGCCTGCAGCGCGAGCTGATCGAGCCGCTGCCGGACCTGTTGCAGCGCTACCAGCAATTGCTCAGCCTGTGGCCGACCCCGGTGACCAGCGCCTTGCCGGTTTCCCTGGAGCTCAAGGGCGTGCGCCTGGAGGGTTGGCTCAGCGGCCTGCATCAGCGCAGCGATGGCGGGCTGTTGTCGGTGACCGCGATCCCCAACAGCATCGGTTCGATCAAGACCCGCAAGTGGCACCGGCTGATTCGGGTGTGGGTCAATCACCTGGTGGCCTGTGCCAGCGGCTACCCGTTAAGCACCGCATTGGTGGCCAGTGACGACAGCCTGCTGTTGCCGGCCCTGGAGCAGCAGGCGGCGCTCGACAGCCTCGGCGAATTGCTGCTGGCCTGGCAGGCCGGCATGCGCCAGCCATTGCCGGTGGCGGTGAAAACCGCGTTCGCCTGGCTGGGTCAGAGCGACCCGCTCAAGGCCGAAGCCGCCGCGCGCAAAGCCTATGAAGGCGATGGCCAGACCACCGATGGTGAGCGCCGCGAGAGCCCAGCTTTGGCCCGGCAATTTGCCGATTACAACGCCCTGGTCGCCGACGAAAGCTTCAGCGGCTGGGCCGAGACACTCTATCGCCCGCTGCTCAGCGCGCCCTGGCGTTCAGCCCTCAGCACGGAGGCCGATGCATGACCCAGCAAGTCCCCCTGGCCCTGGCCTTCCCGCTGCGTGGCAGCCAACTGATTGAGGCCAGCGCCGGCACCGGCAAGACCTTCACCATCTCCGCGCTGTACCTGCGCCTGGTGCTGGGCCACGGTGGCGAGCCTGCCGGCTTTGGCCGGGAATTGCTGCCGCCGCAAATCCTCGTGGTGACCTTCACCGACGCCGCGACCAAGGAGCTGCGGGAGCGTATCCGCACGCGCCTGGCCGAGGCCGCACGGTTCTTCCGTGACGAGATCGCTGCCAGCGACAGCCTGCTTGCCGACCTGCGCGGGCAGTTTCCCGCCGAGCACTGGGCCGCCTGCGCCAACCGCCTGGACATTGCCGCGCAATGGATGGACGAGGCGGCGGTCTCGACCATCCACAGTTGGTGCCAGCGCATGTTGCGCGAGCACGCGTTCGACAGCGGCAGCCTGTTCACCCAGACCCTGGAAACCGACCACAGCGACCTGCTGGGCGAAGTGCTGCGCGATTACTGGCGGCTGTTCTGCTACCCGATGCAGGGCGATGCGCTGAATTGGGTACGGGCCAACTGGGGCGGCCCGGCGGCGCTGCTGCCGCGAGTGCGGGCATTGTTTGGCAGCGAGCGCCGGGAGCCGCACACCCAATCCCCCAGCGAGCTGATCGAAGCCTGCCTGCAGGAGCGGCGCCAGGCCCTGGTCGAACTCAAGGCGCCCTGGGTGCAATGGGCCGCGGAGTTGCGCGAGATCTGCCTGCAAGGCGTGGCCAGTAAGAGCGTCGATGGACGCAAGATGCAGGCCCGCTACTTTGAACCCTGGTTCGAAAAGATCAGCGCCTGGGCCCAGGACGAAAGTGCCGAACAGCTGGACATCGGCACCGGCTTCAGCCGCCTGACCGCCGACGGCATGAGCGAGGCCTGGAAGGGCGAGGCGCCGCGCCACCCCGGACTGGACGCCATGCCCCAGCTCAAGGCCAGCCTGGATGCCTTGCCCAGCCCGGACGCGGCGGTGCTGCAACACGCGGCGCAGTGGGTCGGGACGCGGTTCGAGGAAGAGAAACGGCGGCGCGCCGAGATGGGCTTCGACGACATGCTGCTGCGCCTGGACGCGGCCTTGCAGGCTGACGGCGGCGAGCGCCTGGCGACCCTGATCCGCGAGCAGTTTCCCGTAGCGCTGATCGATGAGTTCCAGGACACCGACCCGGTGCAGTACCGGATCTTCGAAAGCATCTACCGCATCGAGGACAACAACCCGGACACCGGCCTGTTCCTGATCGGCGACCCGAAGCAGGCGATCTACGCCTTTCGCGGCGCCGACATCTACACCTACCTGCGCGCGCGCCAGGCCACCAGTGGCCGCCTGCACACCCTGGGCACCAACTTCCGCTCCAGCCACGCCATGGTCAGTGCGGTCAATCATGTGTTCCAGCGTGCCGAAGTGCGGGAGCAGGGCCGTGGCGCCTTTCTCTTTCGCGAGCCGGATGGCGACAACCCGGTGCCCTTCCTGCCGGTGGCGTCCCAGGGGCGCAAGGAACAGTTACTGATCGACGGCCAGGCCGTTGCGGCGATGAATCTCTGGCACTTGTCGGCCGAGCAGCCGTTGTCCGGGGTGGTGTATCGGCAGCAATTGGCGGGTGCCTGCGCCAGCCAGATTGTCGAGTTGCTCAATGGCGGCCAGCAAGGGCGCAGCGGTTTTGCCCGGGACGGCCAGGCGCTGCGGGGCCTGCTGCCGGCGGATATCGCGATCCTGGTGCGCGACGGTAAAGAGGCCCAGGCCGTGCGCGCGGAACTGGCGGCCCGTGGCGTGCGCAGCGTGTACCTGTCGGACAAGGATTCGGTGTTCGCCGCCCAGGAAGCCCGCGACCTGCTGACCTGGCTCAAGGCCTGTGCCGAGCCGGACGTCGAACGCCCGCTGCGTGCGGCCCTGGCGTCGCTGACCCTGAACCTGCCCCTGGCGGAGCTGGAGCGGCTGAACCAGGACGAACTGGCCTGGGAAGCCCGGGTCATGCAGTTCCGTGGTTATCGGGCGATCTGGCGCACCCAGGGCGTGTTGCCGATGTTGCGCCGCCTGTTGCATGACTTTCAGCTGCCCCAGGCGTTGATCGCCCGCAGCGACGGCGAGCGGGTGCTGACCAACCTGCTGCACCTGTCCGAACTGTTGCAGCAAGCGGCGGCGGAGCTGGATGGCGAACAGGCGCTGATCCGGCACCTGGCCGAGCATCTGGCGTTGTCCGGGCAGGCCGGTGAAGAGCAGATCCTGCGCCTGGAAAGCGACGAGCAACTGGTCAAAGTGGTGACCATCCACAAGTCCAAGGGGCTGGAATACCCACTGGTGTTCCTGCCGTTTATCTGTTCGGCCAAGCCGGTGGATGGCAGTCGCCTGCCGCTGCATTACCACGACGCCGCGGGCAAGGCTCAGGTGACGTTGCGCCCGACTCCCGAGCTGATTGCCCGCGCCGACCAGGAGCGCCTGGCTGAAGACCTGCGCCTGCTGTACGTGGCCCTGACTCGGGCGCAACACGCCTGCTGGCTGGGCGTCACCGACCTCAAGCGCGGCAGCAATAACAGCTCGGTGCTGCACCTCTCGGCCCTCGGTTATCTGCTGGGTGGCGCTGCGGTACTGAACGAATCCGCTGGCCTGAAGCGCTGGCTGGACGATCTGCAGGAAGGCTGCGAGGCGCTCGCTGTCGAGCCCATGCCCGTGGCCTGGGACAACCGCTTTACCCCGCCGCGCAACGACGCCAGCCTGCTGGCGGTATTGCTGCCGAACCGGCGTGCTGCGGAGAACTGGTGGATTGCTTCCTACAGTGCCCTGCGCATCAGTGACAGCCTGGGCGTCGGCACCGAGGCCCCGGAAAACCCGCAGGCGCAAAAGCTGTTCGACGATGAACGACTCGACCCCGATGCGCCCCGTGAAGTTGCGGCCAGCGGCGGTGATATCCACCGCTTCCCGCGGGGGCCGAATCCGGGGACCTTTCTCCATGGCTTGCTGGAATGGGCCGGGGAAGACGGGTTCGCCGCCGACCCCGAAGCCATCGAGGATGCCATCGCCCGACGTTGCAATCGGCGTGGCTGGGAAGGCTGGATCCCGACCCTGAGCGACTGGATGCAGCACCTGTTGCAGGCGCCCCTGGCCGTCGGCGCGGGGCAGCCGCCGGTGGTGCTCAGCCAACTGACCGAGTACCGGGTGGAGATGGAGTTCTGGTTTGCCAGTCACAAGGTCGACGTGCTCAAGCTCGACGAACTGGTGCGCCAGCACACCCACCACGGCGTGCCCCGGGTCACGGCGGAGCCGGTGTTGCTCAACGGCATGTTCAAGGGGTTTATCGACCTCACGTTCGAACATCAGGGCCGTTACTACGTGGCCGACTACAAATCCAACTGGCTCGGCGTGGACGACGCGGCCTATACCGAGCAGGCCATGGAGCAATCGATTCTCGACAACCGCTATGACCTGCAATACGTGCTCTATCTGCTGGCCCTGCACCGCCAGTTGCAGGCCCGTCTCACCGATTACGACTACGACCGGCACATGGGCGGCGCCCTCTACCTGTTTTTGCGCGGCACCCGCTCGGCCAGCCAGGGGGTGGTGTTCGCCCGCCCGCCACGGGAACTGATCGAGCGCCTGGACCGCATGTTCCAGGGCAAGCCCGAACTGCCGAAGGCTGAGCCCGCCTGGGAACAGGGAGTACTGCTATGAACGATGACCTGCTGACGCCCCTGGCGTACGCGCCGCAACCCGACCTGGCGCCCTTGGCCCGCGCCGGCGACCTGATGCTGTTGCTCGATCGGTGGCTGGAGCGCGGCTGGCTGCGAGCCCTGGACAAGGCCTTTGTCGGCTTTCTGCATGAGCTTGCGCCCGACGGCGACCCGTTGGTGCTGATGGCGGCGGCGCTGACCAGCCATCAGTTGGGCCACGGCCATGTGTGCCTGGACCTGTTCGAAACCCTCAAGGAGCCGGATTTCGCCTTGTCCCTGCCCCCCGAAGGCGACCTGCAGGGCGGTGCGCTGCTGCCGTCCCACGTGCTGGCCAGCCTCGACGGCGCCCACTGGTGCAAGGCCCTGGCGGCCAGTCGCCTGGTGGCCCTGGCGGCCGATGGTGCCGAGGAGGCTCGGCAGCGGCCGTTGGTGTTGTCGGGCAAGCGCCTGTACCTGCGCCGCTACTGGGCCTATGAGCGG
>NZ_ATLP01000072.1:0-12060 GCF_000416215.1 Pseudomonas sp. CF161 | reverse complement strand
CCGTGGTGCGCTTGCTGGCCTTGCTCCAGGCGCCGGCGGTGGAGGCCGGCAAGCCGCTGCGGATTCGCCTGGCCGCGCCCACCGGCAAGGCCGCTGCGCGCCTGACCGAATCCATCAGCCTGCAGGTGCGTTCCCTGGCCGTGGCCGACAGCGTGCGCGAGAAAATCCCCAGCGAAGTGACCACCGTGCACCGCTTGCTGGGCAATCGTCCGGGCACCCGGCACTTCCGCCATCACGCCGGCAATCGCCTGCCACTGGACGTGCTGGTGGTGGATGAAGCCTCGATGATCGACCTGGAAATGATGGCCAACCTGCTCGATGCCTTGCCGATGCATGCGCGGTTGGTGCTGCTGGGTGACAAGGACCAGTTGGCCTCGGTGGAAGCCGGCGCGGTACTCGGCGACTTGTGCCGCGATGCCGAAGCCGGCTGGTACAGCCCGGCGACTCGCGACTGGTTGCAGGCCATCAGCGGCGAAAACCTCGCCGCCAGCGGCTTGCAGGAAGACCACGGGCAGACCCATCCCCTGGCCCAGCAGGTGGTGATGCTGCGGCATTCCCGACGCTTTGGCGAAGGCAGCGGTATCGGCCAACTGGCGCGCTGGGTCAACCAGCAGCAGGCCGATGAGGCGCGGCGCCTGCTGGCGGCCCGCAGCCACGCCGACCTCTATGCCCTGAGCCTCAAGGGCGAGCAGGACCGCGCCCTGGAGCGCCTGCTGCTCGAAGGCCATGGCGACGGCCCGCAAGGCTACCGGCATTATCTGAGCCTGCTGCGCAGCCAGCGACCGCCGACCGGCACCGCGCTTGAGGATCCGCTCTGGACCCGCTGGGCGCGGGACGTGCTCAAGGCCTTCGACCAGTTCCAGTTGCTGTGTGCGGTGCGCAAGGGACCGTGGGGCGTCGAGGGTTTGAACCTGCGGGTGACCAGTGCCTTGTTCAAGGCGCGGCTGATCGACAGCGAGCAGCAATGGTACGAAGGCCGGCCGGTGCTCATGACCCGCAACGACTATGGCCTGGGCTTGATGAACGGCGACATCGGCATCGCCCTGAAACTGCCCGAGCACGAGGGGCCGGAGGCCGGGCGCCTGGTGCTGCGCGTGGCCTTTCCACGTAACGATGGCCAGGGCGGGGTGCGCTTTGTGCTGCCGAGCCGGCTCAACGATGTGGAAACCGTGTACGCCATGACCGTGCATAAATCCCAGGGCTCGGAGTTCGCCCACACCGCGCTGATTTTGCCGGACGCCCTGAACCCGGTGCTGACCAAGGAGCTGATCTACACCGGCATCACCCGCGCCAAGGACTGGTTCAGCCTGATCGAGCCCCGCGCCGGGGTGTTTGAAGAAGCCGTGCGGCGCAAGGTCAAGCGCCTCAGCGGCCTGATGCTGGAGCTGGGCTAGGCCCCAGGCGAGGGACGCGCCCCGTTACCCGGCACGGGTGCGTGGCGCCTCGCCTGGCGCTTCCAGGCCCATGAAGCGCCGGACCCGCTCGCCTGCGGCCTCCTGGCGGATCGCATTCGGGCTGGCATCGAGCTGGATATGGCCGTCCTCCATAAAAATCACCCGGTCGGAAATCGACAGCGCAAAGTCCATCTCGTGGGTGACGATCAGCATCGTCATGCCTTCGCGGGCCAGGTCCTGGATCACATTCAACACGTCACCCACCAGCTCCGGGTCGAGGGCCGAGGTGGGCTCGTCAAACAGCATGATCGCCGGCTCCATGGCCAGGGCCCGGGCAATCGCGACCCGCTGCTGCTGGCCACCGGACAACTGGTGCGGGTATTTGCGGGCGTGGGCCAGCAGGCCGACCTTGTCCAGCAGGGCGTAGGCCTGTTGCTCGCTAAGGCTCTGGCTGACGCCGTGGTAGCGCGGCGCCAGGGTGATGTTGTCGAGAATGCAGCGGTGCGGGAACAGGTTGAAGTTCTGGAACACCATGCCGATGTGGCGCACGCCGTCGCGCACCTGGGGGCTGTTGAGGTTGTCACCGGCGTTGATAAAGCTGTTGCCGAACAACACGACTTCACCCTGGTCGATGCGCTCCAGGCCGTTGACGGTACGGATCAATGACGTCTTGCCGGAGCCGGAGGGGCCGATGATCGAGATCACCTGGCCGCTGGCGACCTGCAGGTCGATGCCCTTGAGCACCTGGTGGTCGCCGTAGCGCTTGTGGATGTTCTGCAACTGCAAGGCCGGCGGGCTGCCGGGGCCGGGTTCCGGGCGCAGTTGGGCGGGTTGCTGCCGGGTGTCGGCCTTGAGCCGGGCGACGCTGGCCGCGTCCAGGGTCTGGGGCGTGCGCAGGTTGAGGTCCAGGTGCTGCTCCAGGCGCTGCAGCAGCCAGCCGAACAGGCTGACGATCAGCACGTAATACACCGCCACGGCGGCCAGGGTTTCCATCACCAGGAAGTTCTGCGCGTACAGACGTTGGCCGACGGTCAGCAGCTCGGTGAGGGAGATCACCGAGATCAGCGAGGTCAGCTTGACCACGGTGATGTACTCGTTGATCAGGGTCGGCAGGGAGATGCGAAAGGCCTGGGGAATCACAATCAGTCGTTGCAGGCCGAGCAGGCCGATGCCCAGGGCGCGGCCGGCTTCCTTCTGCCCCTTGGCCACCGAGATCAGGCCGCCGCGGTGGATCTCCGCCATGTACGCCGCTTCCGTCACCACCAGGGCGAACAGCCCGGAGTAGAAGGGGTTGGACAGCACCGCGCCGGTCACGGGAAACAGCTGCGGCAGGTTGTAGACGAAGACCACCAGCACCAGCAGCGGGATGCTGCGGAAGAACCAGATATAGACCGCCGCCGGGGCTCGGACCCAGGGCGTGGTCGAGAGTTTGGCCGAGGCCAGGAGAAAGCCCAGCAGCATGCCGATAAACCAGGCCAGGGCGCTGAGCTGGACCACGGTGACGCAGGCGTGCCAGAAGCTGGGCAGGGAAAACAGGGAGAAAAAGTAGGACCAGTCGAATTGCATAACTACCTCAGCCGCTCGGATCGCAGGCTTCAAGACGGGCGCGGTGCCCTCGATCGCGGGTCAGTCCGGAGCGCATCCTTGCGCGCCGTGCCGGTTACTCGGCCACCGGTTCCAGGTTGTATTTGCTGAGGATCGCCGCGTAGTCGCCGTTCTTGCGGCTCTCGGCAAAGGCTTCCTGCAGCGCCTTGTAGGTGGCGTCGTTGCCCTTCTTGACGAAGATGCCCAGGGTTTGCTGATAGATCGGGTGCGCGGTGGTGATCACCACCCGGCCATTGGTGCGCTCGGCGATCATCTTCGCTGCGCCGGCGATTTCCACCTGGGCCTGGATGTTTTTCGAGAGCAGGGCCTGGGTCACTTCAGGGGCCGAGGGGTACTCGCTGACGCTGATCGCGCCCTTGTTGTTGGGCACGCAGTAGTCGCTGGAGAGTTTCTGCAACTGGCCGACCCAGGTGGTGCCCTGTTCGAGGCCGACTTTCAGGCCGCACAGGTCTTCCGGGGTCTGCGGGTTCAGGCCACTGTCCCTGGGCGCCATGATCGCCGCGCCGGTCTTGGCGTAGGCAATGGTCAGGGCTTGGGTCTGGCGCTCGGGGGTGATGTACATGCCGGAGATGATGGCGTCGTAGCGCCCGGCGTTGAGGCCGAGGATCAGGCTGGGAAACTTGGTGTCCACGAACTCGGCCTTGGCCTTGAGGTGCTTGGCCAGGGCGTGGGCCAGTTCCGGGTCGGAGCCGATCACGTTCTTGTCGCTGTCATAGGACTCGAACGGCGGGTAGGTGATTTCCATGCCGATCTTCAGCTGGCCCGGGGTGGTGGTGCTGGCCAGGGCAGTGCCGGCGGCGAGCAGGCCGGCGGTGAGCAGGGTCAGGCGCACACGGTGGTTTTTGTTGAGCATGGGTTTGGCACTCCAGGGGTGGGCGAAGGCAATCAGGACGGTTGGGGCTGGTGTTTCAGGTGGCCGAAACTCGATGGCTTGCGGGCTTTGTCCGGCAAGCGAATTTCGCCGTTTGCTACGCGCCGGCGCAGGTACTGGTAGGTCTGCAAGGCCTGGCCATACATGTGCTCGCCAATGGCGATCTGTTCGTACTCGGCGTTGGCCTTGGCGAATTGCGGCAGCGGTTTGATCTGGGTATGGAAGTCACAGGCATAGAACAGCGGGAAGGCATAGCGCTCCTCGCTGACGCTGCGCACGCGGTGGGCGGTGGCAACAAAGGCGCCGGCGGTCATGACTTCGAGCATGTCGCCGATGTTCACCACAAAGGCGTCGGCGATCGGCGGGGCGTCGATCCATTGGCCCTGGTCGTTCATCACCTCCAGCCCGGGTTTATCGGCCATGAGGATGGTGAAGCACTCGTAGTCGGTGTGGGCGCCAATGCCCGGGGCATCCTGGGCCGCGTCGTCGAACGGGTAGTGGATCAGTCGCAGCTTGGATGGCGGGCGGGTGACCAGGGCGTCGAAGTAGTCCTCTGCCAGGCCCAGGGCCAGGGCGAAGCCGCCGAACAGCCGCCGGCCAAGGGCGAACACTGCAGCGTAATAGGCCTGGGCCGCGTCCTTGAAACCCGGCAGTGTCGGCCAGTCGTTGGGGCCCAGCAGCGGTGTGTTGGCCAGCACCAGCGGGTCATCGGCCGGCACTTCAAAACCAATGTCGAAGGCCTCCTTGTGGTCCGGCTTGCCCTTGGCGTACACCTCTTCGCCCTCGGGCACGAAGCCCTTGTGGCTCTGGGAGGTGCCGATGTAGTGCTGCATCTTGGCCGCCAGCGGCTGGGCGAAGTAGTCCCTGGCGGCCTGGCGCAGATCGGCGATCAGTTGCGGCGCGATGCCGTGGTGGGTGATGTAGAGAAACCCCACCTCGCTCGCGGCCGCGCCCAGTTGCTCGGCGACCGCCAGGCGATGCTCCAGCTCGACACTGAACAGGCCGGCGATATCCACCACCGGGATGCTGCTGAAGTTGGCCTTGGTGTGATTGGTTTTATCGGGCATGGCGCAGGCCCCTCATGGCTGGGTTGAGTGATGGAAGCGGTCGAAATGCTGGCGCTCGGTACGGGCCATCCACTGGTTCAGCGACCACAGATCGGCCACCGGGACATTGGTGAAGGGCAGGTGATGCAGGTAGCCGTCGGCGCCGAACTCCGGGGTCAGGGTGCTGACCGGGTAGCCACGGCGTTGCTGCGAACGCCAGATGGCTTCCCAGTGCTGCTGGTGGAACGCCAGTTCGCGGGCGTATTCCGGGGCGCCGGGGTGGGGGACTTGCGGGCCCTGGTCATAGCCGACCCGAGCCTGGATATGGTGCACGCGCTCGACGAACGGGCCGAGGTCGTCATGGGGGTCGTCCAGCAGGCGCTCGCAGGTGACGATCCAGTGGCTGATGTCGCTGGTGAAGCGCAGGTCGGGCAGTTGCCGGATCAGGTCCAGGGTCACCCAGGGGTTGAACAGCGAGCGCGAACGGTGGGTTTCAAAGCTGCAGAACTGGCCGTGCTTGCGCCCCAGTTCCAGGGCCTGGCCGAAGAACTCCACCTGTTGCGCCAGGCCCCAGCGGTCATTGCCCGCCAGCACGTTGACGAAGCGCGGCGCCAGCTCGGCGGCCCAGGCCAGTTTGCGCTCAAGGTCCTGCAAGTGTTCTGCGGGCGCTGCCGATTGCTTGGGCAGCACCTCGTAGGCGCTGAACACGGTGCTGATGTAGGGCAGGTGATTGGCGCGCAGAAAGGCGCCGAATTCGGTGCGATCACGGGCTTCCAGCGGCAAGCGCGCTTCCATGCCGTCGAAGCCGGCGGCCAGCAGCTCATCCAGGGCCTGGGCCTTGCTCGCGGTGTAACCCCAGAGTGTGCGGAATATTTCCAGTTTCATCGGCGAACCTCAAAGATGCCTCGGGCTACTCAAAGCACCACGGCGGCGGTTGGCCGGCGCAATGCTGTGTACGGCAGTAGCAAAAGACATGCTTTGAGCCGGGTCTCTGTGGATCCGGTCTCGTCGGGTGCAGCGCGTGGGCTGCTCACTCTGGCGTCGATCTTAAGCAGCCGGCGCGGTCAGGAAGAATAGGCAGGTTCAAATCATTAGTTCAGTTTTTTCTAAACCAATAGCTGGCTATTCATGCTGCCTGTCTCCCTGGCATTTCCATGGCTGTGCTATCGTTGCGGCATCATTTCATGACGATCAAAGAGAATCCCTGCATGAACGTGGCTGTCTGGACGACAGGGCGCTTTGTTGGCTGGAGGCAGGTACTGCTGGCGAGCGTTATCTGTGGGCTGAATGCTGTCTCTTTCGCGCAACCAGAGCCGGCGCCCAGCCTGGCCGAGCAGCGGGCCCAGGCCGTGACCCAGGTGGTCCTGGGCATTCTCAGTTATGCACGCTGGCCGGTAGAGCCGGCGCAACTGCGCTTATGTGTGGCCGGCCCCACCGAATACACCGACGATCTGGTCAAGGGCACCACCCAGGCCACCGGCCGCCCGGTGCTGGTGCGACGCCTGTTGGCGGACAGCCCGGCGCTGGCCACGGAATGCGATGCGGTGTACATCGGCAAGCTGAGCAACGAGGAGCGGGCCCGGCTGTTTACGTCCCTGAGCGGGCGCCCGGTCCTGAGCATCAGCGAGGGCGGCGACCAGTGCACCGTGGGCAGCCTGTTCTGCCTGCGGGTCAGTGACGACCAGGTGTCGTTCGAGGTCAATCTGGACTCGGTGGCCCGCAGTGGCGTACGCATCCATCCCAGCGTGCTGCAGCTCTCGCGTCGACGGCCGGCGGCGTCATGAAGCTGTTCAAATCCGATACGCGTCCCACGTTACGCTCGGTCATTGGTCGCGGGCATTTGACCGTGGCCCTGTTGGCGATCTCCATGGCCAGCGTGTCGCTGACCCTGCTCGGGGTGCTGGCGCTGCGGGTGTACGCTGACCACAACCTGCACCTGATCGCGCGTTCGATCAACTACACGGTCGAGGCGGCCGTGGTGTTCAACGACAGTGCGGCGGCGACTGAAGCCCTGGCGCTGATCGCCTCGACCGAGGAAGTGGCCGATGCCCAGGTCCTGGACAAGAACGGCAAGCTGCTGGCCAGTTGGGAGCGCCCGGAAAGCGGGTTCCTGACCGATCTGGAGATGCAGATCGCCCGGACCTTCCTGGAAAAACCGATTTCCATGCCGATCCTGCACCAGGGGCGCGAAGTCGGCACGGTCAACCTGACCGGCCACGGCGGCAGCCTGATGCGCTTCCTGTTCAGCGGCCTGGTGGGCATTGTGCTGTGCACCGCCATCAGTGCCTGGGCCGCGCTGTACCTGGCGCGACGCCAGTTGCGAGGGATCACCGGACCCTTGCGCAGCCTGGCCGAAGTGGCCCACGCCGCGCGTCGCGAACGGGCCTTCGACCAGCGGGTGCCGCCGGCGGAAATCGCCGAGCTGGACAACCTCGGCAACGACTTCAATGCCTTGCTCGATGAGCTGGAAGCCTGGCAGACGCACCTGCAAAGCGAAAACGAAAACCTCGCGCACCAGGCCAGTCATGACAGCCTGACCGGCCTGCCGAACCGGGCGTTTTTCGAGGGGCGGCTGATCCGTGCCCTGCGCGGTGCGAGCAAGCTCAATGAGCGAGTGGCCGTGCTGTTTCTCGACAGCGACCGCTTCAAGAGCGTCAATGACAACTTCGGCCATGCCGCCGGTGATGCGGTGCTGATCGCCGTGGCCGCGCGGATTCGCGCGCAGTTGCGCGAGGATGACCTGGTGGCGCGCCTGGGTGGGGACGAGTTCGCGATCCTGCTGACGCCGCTGCACCGGGTAGAGGATGCCCAGCGCATCGCCGACAAGATCATCGCCAGCATGGAAGTGCCGATTCAGTTACCGGGAAATACCTCGATCCTGACTTCCCTCAGTATCGGCATCGCGGTCTACCCCGATCATGGCGCCACGCCGGGCGGCCTGCTCAATGCCGCCGATGCGGCGATGTACCAGGCCAAGCGCATGTCGCGCGGTGGCCAACACACCGTGGGGTCGGAGCACCCCGTCGTTCATGTTCAATCCAGGAGCTAATCCTTTGTTCTCGATGACTCAGCGTTCCTTACGCTTTTTTACCGCAATCATGCTGTTGGCCGTGCTGGGCCTGACCGGGTGCCAGAGCGTGCCCCCCAAAGGCCTGACCCCGCAGCAGATTGCCGTGCTCAAGCACGAAGGGTTTGAACTGACCGATGAGGGCTGGGCCTTTGGCCTGTCGGGCAAGGTGCTGTTTGGCAGCGATGTCGAATCCCTGAACCCGGCCAGCACCGAGATCGTCGAGCGCATCGGCAAGGCCCTGTTGGGGGTGAATATCCAGAAGGTCCGGGTCGATGGCCACACCGACGCGTCGGGCAAGGAAAGCTACAACGAACAACTCTCGCTGCGCCGGGCGAAAAGCGTGGCCAAGGTCCTGATCCAGGTCGGCATGCGTGAAGAGAACGTGCAACTGCGCGGCCTGGGCAGCAGCGAGCCGGTGGCCTCCAACAGCACCGCCGCCGGGCGTACGGAAAACCGTCGGGTGTCGATCGTGGTTATCGCCGACTAGTCACCGGCCGGCCTGGGAGGCAGGCCGGAAAATCCGGTTTCAAGGGGCTGCTGGCGCTGCCGCCGGGGCGTCCTTGGGGTCGAGATTGACCACCAGGTGCTTGGTCGCGTTTCTGATCATCGGGCCCAGCACCAGGTTGCTGCCGATCATCACCACCACTGCCGCCAGCACCAGGCCGTCCGATTGCACCAGGCCGAGAAAGGTCCCGCCGAACACGCAGACCGCCAGCAAGCCGCTGATCATCATGGCCAGCATCATGGGCTTGGCCGGGTTGTCGAAACCCAGGAAGCGTTGCTTTTCTTCAGCCGACATCACCAGCTCGACCTTGCAGCCTTTGCACGGGATGGGCTGGTCTTCACGCAGCATGACCTGCTGCTTCTTGCCGATGGGGAATTCCTTTTCGCAGGCGTTGCAGTGCACTTTCATGCCAATGATGTTCGAGGGGGAGGCGCTCATCTTGATCCTTAAGATTGGGTGGGGCTGCCGCTACAGGGCGGCCAATGGTGGCGTGTTTGCGCAAGGCTCGGGGGCGCGCCTGGTCATGGGTTATCCGGCGGGTCGCGGCAGGTGGGGGCCGATCTCGAGCATGGCGCTGGAAACCGCGGGCCGTACAAGCGGCAAGCCGCGCAGTCTACCTGCAGGCGTCAATCGGCAAAACGCATTTCCCGCGAGTCGCCCATCAACAGCGGCTGATTCTGCTCGGTCACCTCACGGATGTAATCCCACAACAGGGTGATGCGCTTGAGCTTGCGCAAGTCCTCCCGGCAGTACATCCAGAACTGGCGGGTGATGTTGATCTCTTCGGGCAGCACCGGCAGCAGCCGTGGGTCCTGGGCGGCGAGGAAGCAGGGCAGGATCGCCAGTGAGCGCCCTTGCTGCGCCGCCACGTATTGGGCGATCACGCTGGTGCTGCGCAGGTTGGCGCTGGCGCCGGGCACGACATTGGCCAGGTACAGCAGCTCGGAGCTGAAGGCCAGGTCGTCGACGTAGCTGATGAACGAGTGCTCGCTGAGGTCTGCCGGGCGGCGGATCGGCGCGTGCTGGTCGAGGTAGTCCTGGGTGGCGTAGAGCTGCAGGCGGTAGTCGCACAGTTTGCAGCACACGTAGGGACCGTGCTCCGGGCGTTCGAGGGCGATGACGATGTCGGCTTCGCGCTTGGACAGGCTGATGAAGTGCGGCAGGGGCAGGATATCCACCGAGATCGCCGGGTAGGCATCGACGAAATGGCTCAACTGCGGGGTGATGAAGAAGCTGCCGAAACCCTCGGTGCAGCCCATGCGCACATGGCCGGACAAGGCCACGCCGGAGCCCGACACCTGCTCGCAGGCCATGTGCAGGGTGCTTTCAATCGACTCGGCATACCCCAGCAGGCGCTGGCCCTCTGCGGTCAGGATAAAGCCGTTGGTGCGGGACTTTTCGAACAGCAGGGTGCCCAGCGCGCCTTCCAGCGAACTGATGCGCCGCGACACCGTGGTGTAGTCCACCGCCAGGCGCTTGGCCGCGCTGCTGGCCTTGCGGGTACGGGCCACTTCGAGAAAAAACTTCAGGTCATCCCAGTTCAGGGCGCCCAGGGAGGTGATGTTTTTTTGCATGATGGACCGGCTTTTATGTGCGTTCTTATTAGTAATTTGCACATCTATACTCCAAAAACAGTCCGATCACCAATTCGCGACGCACGCCTCATCTCAAGGCGACCTACGCCTTGGCTCTCTTGCATAACTACAAGATCTGGAGACCACCCAATGAACGCATCGCTCACGTCTGCCAACACCACCGTGCAACAGGCCAAACTGTTGATCGACGGTGAATGGGTCGAGTCCAAGACCACCCACTGGCAAGACATCGTCAACCCGGCCACCCAGCAAGTGCTGGCCAAAGTGCCGTTTGCCACCCCGGAAGAAGTCAACGCCGCCATCGATGCCGCCCAGCGGGCCTTCCAGACCTGGAAGCTGACGCCGATCGGCGCGCGCATGCGCATCATGCTCAAGCTGCAAGCCCTGATTCGTGAGCACTCCAAGCGCATCGCAGTGGTCCTGAGCGCCGAGCAGGGCAAGACCATTGCCGACGCCGAGGGCGATATTTTCCGTGGCCTGGAAGTGGTCGAGCACGCCTGCTCGATCGGCACCCTGCAGATGGGTGAGTTCGCCGAGAACGTCGCCGGCGGGGTCGATACCTACACCCTGCGCCAGCCGCTCGGCGTCTGCGCCGGTATTACCCCGTTCAACTTCCCGGCAATGATTCCGCTGTGGATGTTCCCGATGGCCATCGCCTGCGGCAATACCTTCGTTCTCAAGCCATCCGAGCAGGATCCGCTGTCGACCCTGCTGCTGGTGGAGCTGGCGATCGAGGCCGGGGTCCCGGCCGGCGTACTCAACGTGGTGCACGGTGGCAAGGACGTGGTGGATGCGTTGTGCACCCACAAGGACATCAAGGCCGTGTCGTTCGTCGGCTCGACCGCGGTGGGCACCCATGTGTACGACCTGGCCGGCAAACATGGCAAGCGCGTGCAATCGATGATGGGCGCGAAAAACCATGCCGTGGTGCTGCCGGACGCCAATCGCGAGCAGACCCTCAATGCCCTGGTCGGCGCCGGTTTCGGTGCCGCCGGCCAGCGCTGCATGGCGACCTCGGTGGTGGTGCTGGTGGGCGCGGCCAAGCAATGGCTGCCGGACCTCAAGGCCCTGGCCCTGAAGCTCAAGGTCAATGCCGGCAGCGAGCCGGGCACCGACGTTGGGCCGGTGGTGTCGAAAAAGGCCAAGGCGCGCATTCTCGAACTGATCGAAAGCGGCGTGAAAGAGGGTGCCACCCTTGAACTGGACGGTCGCCAGATCAAGGTCCCGGGCTTCGAGCAGGGCAATTTTATCGGCCCGACCCTGTTCTCCGGGGTTACCACCGACATGCAGATCTACACCCAGGAAATCTTCGGCCCGGTGCTGGTGGTGCTGGAGGTCGACACCCTGGATCAGGCCATCGCCCTGGTCAACGCCAACCCCTTCGGCAACGGCACCGGCCTGTTCACCCAGAGCGGCGCGGCGGCGCGCAAGTTCCAGAGCGAAATCGACGTCGGCCAGGTCGGGATCAACATCCCGATTCCGGTGCCGGTGCCGTTCTTCAGCTTCACCGGTTCCCGCGGTTCCAAGCTCGGCGACCTGGGCCCGTACGGCAAGCAAGTGGTGCAGTTCTACACTCAGACCAAGACCGTCACCAGCCGCTGGTTCGACGATGACAGTGTCAACGACGGTGTGAACACCACCATCAACTTGCGTTAAGGAGTCGGCCATGAAGATTGCATTTATCGGTCTGGGCAACATGGGCGCGCCGATGGCGCGCAACCTGATCAAGGCCGGCCACGCGCTGAACCTGTTCGACCTGAACCAGACGGTGCTGGCGGAACTGGCGGCCCTGGGCGGCAGCATCAGCGCTTCGCCCCGCGCCGCCGCCGAGGGCAGCGAGCTGGTGATCACCATGCTCCCGGCCGCGGCCCATGTACGCAGCGTGTGGTTGGGCGAAGACGGTGTGCTGGCGGGTATCGCCCGTGGCGTGCCGGCCGTGGATTGCAGCACCATCGACCCGCAGACCGCCCGCGA
>NZ_ATLP01000071.1:0-25636 GCF_000416215.1 Pseudomonas sp. CF161 | reverse complement strand
CCCGGCACGGCGGCCATCTGCTCGCCAACCTGCTGCATGCGCGCCCACGCCTCGCGGTGCAGCAGGTCGGCAGCCAGCCACTGGTGCCAGGCCTGTTGTTCCTGCTCGGTGTGGCTGCCGGACCTGAGCCGCGCGTACCAGCGCGCGGCGGCGCTGATGGCTTGCCGTTCGGCAGCTGACAGTTGCGGGCCGCCAAGGCTCATGGGCACTGCATCCGGATCTGCATCAGGCAGCAATGCTCCATCGCCTTGGCCATGTAGTTGTTCACCGAACGCTCGGAGATCCCCAGGCGCTCGGCAATCTGCGGGTAGGTCAGGCCGTCGAACTGCGACAGGATGAACGCCTGGCGCACCTTGCTGCCCAGGCCTTCGAGCATGCGGTCGATGTCCAGCAGCGCCTGCAACAGGATCGCCTGCTCCTCCGCCGATGGGTACTCGGCCTCGGGCACGTTGGCCAGGGCTTCCAGGTAGGACTGCTCCAGGGAGCGGCGGCGGAACAGGTCGATCAGCAGGCCCTTGGCGACCCGCGACAGATAGGGCCGCGGCTCGCGGATCTGCATGGCATTGCGCGCCGTGATCACCCGGACGAACGTATCCTGGACCAGGTCCGCGGCATCGCAGGCATTGCCCAGGCGCTGGCGCAACCAGCCGTGCAACCAGCTCTGGTGCTCGGAATAGAGGGTGTTGACGGCGCTGCGAAGGGACAAGTCGTCGGCGGGCATGACACAGAAAATTCACGTTTGATAATGAATCGCATTGTCATGTAGCACTCAAGGCTTGGCAATAGCCATCAACCGGGATTGTTCAATCGCGATGTACTCGCGACAGCGCGACTGACTCAGTCAGGATGCGGACCCTGACGCGGGACATTTATCGACTTTTTGCAATCACGCCCGTCATGTATTGATTCAAATCGCGAAAATCCTGAACTTTCCAGGAGAACGGCGCCAGCTTTACACCGTTCTCCTGCAAGGTTTTTGGAATCAGGTTGCCGTTGGGGCGAAGGATGATCGACGACACAATCACCCCCGGATAATCATTCAGGCGCTTTTTGAACGCGGACGTCGTGAGGTCGGGTGTCGGGGGATTACTTTTATTGGCCAGTGGCCCGGTGGCCTTGATATCGGCTCCGTGGCACATGGCGCATCTCTGCATATAGAGCGTTTTCCCGTTGGCCGTATCCGCCAGGGAAAGTGATGCTTGAACCAGCGCTAACACCCCTAACGAGGCGATGAACAGTCTTCTTATTTTCATGTGCCACATGTCCTTATGGTGTCAATCAGCTCTGAATCCCGGGCAGCCCCGCCCCTGCCACTGCAACCCTCAATGCTCTCGATGATGCTCAAACCGAGAATGCTGACTGGCAATCGGCGCGCCCCCAAACCTGAGTTCAATACGTTGATTTAGTTGAACAAAACCTAATCACGGCGATTAGAAGCGCGCCATTCTCCTTTGGCGCGTACTGGCTTGCAAGGCGCGCCAGGAGGGACGTGTGAGCCCTCCTGGATCAACCCGGGTTCGCTGCCCAGGCCTCAGCCCTGCTGGAAACGGTGCCGTGGGCACCCGGCCACCAAGCCGTCGATGGCGAACAGGTCGCCGGACTCGGGGTAACGCGCCAGCTCCTCGGCGCTCATGGCGAAGCGGGCACTGGTGATAAACAGGGTGCGCAGGTCCGGGCCGCCGAAACAGCAACTGGTGGGGCGTGGCACCGGCATCGCCAGCACCCGGGTCAATGCGCCGTGACGGTCGTAATGCAACAGGCAGCCGCCGTTGAACTGGCAGACCCAGATCCCGCCTTCGCGGTCGATGGCCAGGCCGTCGGGGCGCCCCAGGTGCGCCGGGGTTTGGGCAAACACCGAGACCGGCCCCAGCCCGCCCTCGTCCGCCGCGTAAGGCGCCTGGTAGATTCGCCGTGCCACCGAATCGACAAAAAACAGCTGCCGCCCGTCTTCGGACCAGACCAGGCCGTTGGGCAAGCCCAGGGGCTGGTGCAGCAGGCTGGCGTCGAGCTGGCGGTCGTAGCGCAGCAGTTTGCCGCTGTCCGGGCTGTGGTCCTCGTCCATCAGCCCGCTGATAAACCGCCCCTGGGGGTCGCAGGCGCCGTCGTTGAAGCGCCAGGAGGCCGGCCCGCCCAGCGCTGCCGAACGCTGAACAGGTGCCAGGCTCCGGCTATCGAGAATCGCCACGGCGGTGTCTTCGGTGAAGATCAGGTTTCCACGGTCGGTCAGGGCCAGGGCGCCAATCCGTGCCGCGCTGCGGTACAGAGTGGCGAGTGTGCCCCCGGCCTCCAGGCGGTGAATGCGGCCGCCAGAGATATCGACAAAGTACAGAATCTGCCGCTGCTCATCCCAGACCGGGCTCTCGCCAAGGTCGGCCTGAGCCTTGGCCACCCGGCGCACGATCAAAGGCTCAGGCATGCCGTGACTCCTTGATGCTGGCCCACAACCGGGCGACCTCGGTGGCGCTGGCGGCGTGCACCCGGGCCAGGTCCAGCGGGTAGTCGACGCCGGGGTTTTCTTCGAAACGGGTGGCGCTGAACTGGCCGTTGCTGGCCCGCAGGATATAGCCGCTGTCATGGCAATCGGCGCTGGCCAGGTAGACCACACCCGGCGCCACCGCTTCGGGCGTGAGGTCCGGCGGCTGGCCGGTGATGCCCCACATGCGGGTCTTGGCCACCGGCGACACGGCGTTGACCAAAATCCCGTGGGCGGCGCCCTCCATGCTCAACGCGTTCATGATCCCCAGTTGCGCCATCTTGCCGGCGGCATAGGCCACCAGCCCGGGCTGGGCATAACGCTGGTACATGGCCCGGTCCGAAGTGGTCAGCACCACCCGTGGTGCCGGCGATTGCCGCAGGTGCGGCCAGGCGTGCTTGCACAGCCAGATCGGCGCCTGGATATTCACCGCCACGGCGCGCTCGATAAACCCGCTGTCCACGGTTTCGATCGGCTGGTAACCGACCCAGCCGGCGTTGTGAATCAGAATATCCAGGCCGCCAAAGGCGTCCAGGGCACGGGCGATCAACTGCTGGCAACCCGCCTCCTCGGCCAGGCTGCTGCTGTCGCCCAGTACCGACAAACCGTCGGCTTGCAGGCTGCGTGCGGCCTCCTGGACCACGGCGGCATCGGTGCCGACCCCGCTGCGGTCGGTGCCCGGGTCATTGATCAGCACCTGGGCGCCCCGTTCGGCCAGCGCCCGTGCATACACCAGGCCCAAGCCGCGGCCAGCGCCAGTAATGATGGCGGTCCTACCCTTGAAATTCATGCTGGAGTCCTCCTCTTTTTTCCAGCCTAACAACAATGAAATCAAGGGTTTAATACTTAATACCGGCGCTTTTGAGACGTGCGAAGTATCAGCCTTGAGGCCGGGCAGCGGCGCAATGCCAGGGGCCCATGGTCAGGGCCGGGCGAGAGCGTTATTCTGCCGCCACTCGCGCCCGAACCGGTGGCGCTCCACCAAGGATGGACACGGCGAATGAGATTCGCGATCGGCCTGTTTTTCTGCTGTGCGCTCGGCACCGCCCTGAATGCCCACGCGGCAGAAACCGTCAACGACATCACTCAGCTCAACCCCATCGTGGTCGACCAGGTGGCCCGGCCCACGACCCTGGAGCAGATCGCGCAACTGGTGGCCACCCATCCCGGGCCCATCGCCATCGGTGGCGGGCGCTACAGCATGGGCGGCCAGACCGCCACCGAACACGCGCTGCAGATCGATATGCGCGGCTTCAACCGGGTGCTGGATTTTTCCAAAGCGCGCAAGGAAATCACGGTCCAGCCCGGCATCACCTGGCGGGCCCTGCAAGACGTGATCGACCCCCATGACCTGTCCGTCAGCATCATGCAGAGCTACGCCAACTTCACCGTTGGCGGCGCCCTGAGCGTCAACGCCCACGGGCGTTACGTCGGTTATGGCCCGCTGGTGACCTCGGTCAAGTCCATCAAGCTGGTGCTGGCCGACGGCCAGGTGGTCGAGGCCAGCCCGCAGCACAACGCCGAGCTGTTCTACGGCGCCATCGGCGGCTACGGCGGCCTGGGGGTGATAGTCGAAGCCACCCTGCGCCTGAGCGACAACGTGCGCCTGCTGCGCAGCGTCGACGAAATGCCCCTGAGCGACTACCGGCCCTTTTTCTTCAAGCAGATCGAGCACGATCCCAAGGTCATCCTGCACAACGCCGTGCTCTACCCCGACCAGTATCAAACCCTGCGCGCCGTGTCCTACCGCCAGACCGAGCTGCCGCTCACCGTCACCGAACGCCTGACACCCCTGGACCGCAACTACTGGAAAGAACAGAAAGCCTTGAAGGTCGTGAGCCAGTGGCCCATGGGCAAGACCCTGCGCCAGGACGTGATCGACCCGCTGGTGCTGAAGAAGCCGCAAGTGAGCTGGCGCAACCACGAAGCCAGCCTCGACGTGCGCGAACTGGAACCCGACTCCCGGGCCAAGCGCACCTACGTGCTGCAGGAATACTTCGTGCCCCCGGCGCAATTGGAGAGCTTTATCCAGGAGATGGGCGCCACCCTGCGCGCGCACCAGGTCAACGTGATCAACCTGTCGATCCGCCACGCCAAGGCGGACCCCGGCACCCTGCTGGCCTGGGCCAAGACCGACGTCTTCGCCCTCGTGCTGTATTACCAGCAGAGCACCGCGCCGGCAGCGCGGGATGACGTGCGGGAATGGACCCGGGCCCTGGTGGACAGCGCCATCCAGCGTGGCGGCAGCTATTACCTGCCCTACCAGATCCACGCCACGCCGGCCCAGTTTCGCGCGGCCTACCCGCGAGCGGCCGAGTTCCTGGCGCTCAAGGCACGGGTCGACCCGGGGAATAAATTTCGCAATAAATTGTGGGATGCGTATGGGGCCGGAGGTTAAACCCGGGCCCAGGCACACCGCCCGTTCATGCTATGGATTGCCGCCCATTCGCCGCTTGCCCGGAGAACCCTTCGAATGATCGAAACCCGCCTGCTCAGGCAGTTTATCGCCGTGGCCCAGGAGCTGAATTTTCACCGCGCGGCGATCCGCCTGCACATGGCCCAGCCGCCCCTGAGTCAGGCGATCAACCGCCTGGAAGACAAACTCGGCTTCAGCCTGTTCACCCGGGACAAGCGCGAGGTGCGGCTGACCGTGGCCGGCGCGGCGTTTCTCGACACCGCCCACGCCACCCTGCAGACCCTGGAGCACGGCGTCGAACAGGCACGCCAGGTGGCCCAGGGCGTGGCCGGCAGCTTGACGGTCACCGCCATTTCCATCGCCGGCTACCCGTTTTTGCTGCACAGCCTCAAGGCCTTTCGCCAGGCTTACCCGCAGGTGCAGTTGATCATCCGCGAGATGCCGTCCGCCGAGCAGGCCAAGGCGCTGCTGACCGGCGACAGCGACCTCGCCTTTATGCGCCAGTTGCCGCTGCCGGGTGGTCACCTGGCGTCACGGCTGATTCTCGATGAACCGCTGCTGCTGGCCCTGCCCCGCGACCACGCGCTGGCCGCGCGCCGCGAGGTGCAGTTGCAGGACTGTGCCCAGGAGGATTTTGTGTTTACCCCGCAAGTGCTGGGCAGCGGGTATCACGCACAGTTGATTGCCTTGTGCGAAAGCGCCGGTTTCTACCCGCGCATCGTGCAGGAGGCGGCGCAGATCCAGACCTTGCTGGGCCTGGTGGCCTGCGGTTTCGGGGTGGCGCTGGTGCCGCAATCGTTCGCCGCCAGCGGCCTCAGGGATGAGCTGGTGTTGCGCCCGCTGGCCCCGGTCAGCCAGACGCCGAACCCGGGCATCGGCCTGTACATGAACTGGAACCGGCTGCCGGTATCGATCCCGCTGCAGAACCTGCAGGCGCTGCTGGAGCAGCACCTGCCGCCGGCTGCGGGCTGATCCGGGTCAGATCCCGTCGCGAGCCAGGTCCATGGCGAAGTAGGTGAAGATCAGGTCGGCGCCGGCACGCTTGATCGAACCCAGGCTTTCACGCACCACCCGCTGCTCGTCGATGGCGCCGGCCAGGGCGCCGAACTTGATCATCGCGTACTCGCCACTGACCTGATACGCGGTCAGGGGCAGGCGCGACACTTCGCGGATATCGCGAATGATGTCGAGGTAGGCACCCGCTGGCTTGACCATCAACGAATCGGCGCCTTCCTGCTCGTCGAGCAACGACTCGCGCACCGCTTCGCGGCGGTTCATCGGGTTCATCTGGTAGCTCTTGCGGTCACCCTTGAGCGCGCTGCCGCCGGCTTCACGGAACGGGCCGTAGAGCGCCGAGGCGAACTTGGTCGAGTAGGCCATGATCGCCACATGGCTGAAGCCGGCCTGGTCCAGGGCCCGGCGAATGGCCTGGACCTGACCGTCCATGGCCGCCGACGGCGCGATCACATCGGCGCCGGCACGGGCCGCGGCCACGGCCTGCTTGCCCAGGTTGATCAGGGTCTGGTCGTTGTCCACTTCATGGCCGTGCACCACGCCGCAATGGCCGTGGTCGGTGTATTCGCAGAAGCAGGTGTCGGACATCACGATCATTTCCGGCACCGCGTCCTTGGCGATGCGCGACATGCGCGACACCAGGCCGTTGTCATTCCAGGTGTCGCTGCCGGTGCTGTCCAGGTGGTGGGACACGCCAAAGGTCATCACCGACTTGATCCCGGCCCGGGCGTAGCGCTCGATCTCGCCCGCCAGCTTGGACTCGGGGATGCGCATCACCCCCGGCATGCTCTTGATCGGCACGAAGTCGTCGATTTCTTCTTCGACGAAAATCGGCAGCACCAGGTCGTTGAGGGTGAACTCGGTTTCCTGGAACAGGCTGCGCATTTGCTCGGTGCGACGCAGGCGACGTGGACGGGCTTCGGGGAACTGGCTGGACATGGGATTTCCTAACGGCAGGCCAAGTGTAAACAGGACCAAAGTCTAAAAAAGGGCAAAGCTTATGCCTTGAATGCCAAGGGCACAAACACCGCTTTGCCAAGAGTATTTTTCCGCTTTCGTAACAATGGAATTGTTGACTAGTATTGGCCTCCCCCCCGTGACAGGAGTCACTTTGATGTTCGATATCCAGAACTACGGCAGTTTTATTGCCGCCATCGTGATTTTCCAGATGATTCCTGGTGCCGGCACCCTGGCCATCCTCAATGCCACGGCGCGCAATGGCGTCACGGCGGGAATTGGCGCGGTCCTGGGCACCCTGTTGGGGGACATCCTCTATATGGTCGCCGCCGTCGCCGGGCTGGCCGCGCTGATGCAGGCCAACCCGATGTTGTTCCAGGGCCTGCAATGGTTCGGCGCGGCCTACCTGTGCTGGATGGGCGTGCAGTTGCTGCGCACCAAGGTCACGGCAGAAGACTCGGGGCTCGAGCCCAAGACCTCGGGCTGGGTCTACTTTCGCACCGGGCTGGCCGTGGCCATGACCAACCCGAAGGTCATCCTGTTTTTCGTGGCGTTTTTCCCGCTGTTCATTCGTCCCGACGGTTCCAGCATGACCCTGCTGGTGATGATGCTGCACATCACCGTGATCAGCCTGGTGTATCAGGTCGGCCTGGTGGTCCTGGGTAACGCCGCGGCGATCCGCCTCAAGGCCCTGCCCATGGCGCGGCGCATCGCGACCCGGGTGGCGGGCCTGGCGCTGATCGGTTTTGGCCTCAAGCTGGCGACCAACAACCGCTGATGACCCTGGCCCCCGGTGCACCGGGGGCCGGATGCACTACAAGGTCAGGCGGCCCTCGATGCAGGTCACGACCGCGCCACCGATCCAGATCTCCTCGCCGCACTGCTGCACTTGAATCCTGCCCGCCCGGCCCATGCTCAGGCCCTGGCTCACCACGTAGCTCGACGGTGCCAGGCCGGCACCCAGCAGCCATTGGGCGACGCCGGCATTGAGGCTGCCGGTGGCCGGGTCTTCGGGCATGCCGTCCCCGGCGATAAAGGCCCGCACTTCAAACTGCGCATCGGTATCGTCGCGCTGCGGGTCGCACGGGGCGATAACCCCCACGGCCAGGCCTTGCAGTTGCGGGTAATCGGGCTGCAACTCCAGCACTTGCTGGCGCTCGGCGAGCATCAGCACCATCCAGCCGGCGCCGTTATCGACCCATTGCGCCTCGACAATCGCCCCCGGCGCCAACCCCAGGCCACGCCGCGCCTGCTCCAGCAACTCGGGCTCGACCGCGCCCGAGCGCAACAGCGGCGGCGCGAGAAACGCCAGGTCCGCGCCCTGGCGCCGAATGCGCACCAGGCCGACCTCGCACTCCTGAATTACCTCCTCGCCCTGGGGCACGCCACCGGCCTGCAACCAGGCATGGCAACTGCCCAGGGTCGGGTGACCGGCGAAGGGCAACTCTTCCAGGGTGGTGAAAATCCGCAGCCGGTAGTCGGCTCGCGGGTCCCGGGGCTTGAGCACAAAGGTGGTTTCGCTGAGGTTGGTCCAGCGGGCAAAGGCCGCCATGCGCTCATCACTCAACTCATCGGCCCCCAGCACCACCGCCAGCGGATTGCCCTTGAGCGGTTGGGTACTGAACACATCCACTTGCCTGAAATCGAATTGGCTCATTGCCGGTCCTTGGTTGAATTAGCACGCTGAAGAAGGGTTGTCGGCTATCGCTGTCGCCGCTGTTATATAGCTCGGGCCACGCTCGGGCGCGGGCCCAATAAACGCCGGGACACGGTCTGGGTTTCGTGGCCTCAGGAAGGCCAGCGCAGCCTTGGGCAGCGGCTACAGGGTCTGGGTATCGCTGTAGCGGCTGCCGATGGTCGGCGACGGGTTTACACCGGCTTGGGGATTTCCAGGCCGCGGATCACGGCGGGCCGGGCCAGGAAGCGCTCCAGCACCCGTTGCACGTTGGGGAAGTCCTTGAAGCCCACCAGGTCGCCGGCCTCATAGAAGCCGATCAGGTTGCGCACCCAGGGGAAGACCGCGATATCGGCGATGGTGTAGCGCTCGCCCATGATCCAGTCACGGCCGCTCAGGCGCCCTTCGAGCACGCCCAGCAGGCGTTTGGATTCAGCCACGTAGCGGTCGCGCGGGCGCTTGTCCTCGTAGTCCTTGCCGGCAAATTTATTGAAGAAGCCGAGCTGGCCGAACATCGGGCCAATACCGCCCATCTGCCACATCAGCCACTGAATCGTCTCGTAGCGCGCGGCCGATTCCTGGGCCAGCAATTGCCCGCTCTTGTCGGCCAGGTAAATCAGGATCGCCCCCGATTCGAACAACGCCAGCGGCTGGTCGCCCGGGCCGTGGGGGTCGAGAATCGCCGGGATCTTGTTGTTCGGGTTCAACGACAGGAACTCGGCGGACAACTGATCGTTGGTGTCGAAACCGACGCGGTGCGGCTCGTAGGGCAGGCCGATTTCCTCGAGCATGATCGAGACCTTGACCCCGTTGGGCGTGGGCAAGGAATACAGCTGTATCCAATCAGCAAACTGCGCGGGCCACTTCTGGGTAATGGGAAAGGCTGAGAGATCAGTCATGACAGGTTTCCAGTGACGGTCAGGGGGGCTGTGCCGCAGGCGCTAGAGCGGCGGCGGGTCGATTATAAGCATCACGCGGCGAGACGCATTCTTAAATCGGCAACATCCTGTGGTTAAGCTGGCTCACACCCTGGCGCCAAGGCGCTTACAGTGCCATCAGCCTGCCAGGATCGAACCAAAAGCCGTGCCGGGACTCAGACAACTACCTTCGGGTGGATGCATCGCTTATGACAGGGAAAACCACAGGCCACCGCCAGGGTGCCGTGCCAAGGTTTGTCAGCCTCAATCGACTGCGCTGAAGAACACCTATTCAATGACCAAGCTGCTGAACCTCGCCAAACGCCTTAAACACCGCGCCTACATCGTGCTCCCGGCCCTGTTGCTCGCCAGCGGCCTGCTGCTGTCGCTGGAGTCCGGCGAAAGCCGCGCCCAGCCGGCCGACGGCACCCAGACCCTGGTGTTCCTGCGCCACGCGGAAAAACCCGCCGGCGGTCTCGGCCAGCTCAATTGCCAGGGCCTGAACCGCGCCATCGACCTGGCCTCGCTGCTGCCCGAAAAATTCGGCAAGGCCGACTACGTGTTCGCCGCCAACCCGACGCGCAATGTCGAAGAAGGCGAGTTCGATAACTCCTATAGCTACATCCGTCCACTGATGACCATCAGCCCCAGCGCGATCAAGCTCGGCCTGCCGGTGAACATCGAGTTTTCGGCCAACGACACCAGCGCCCTGGCCGATGAGCTGCTCGAAGACCGCTACCACAACTCGATCATCTACACCGCCTGGTCCCACGGTTACCTGCCGGAACTGATCAACAAGGTGGCCCAGGAAGCCGTCGGCGATAAACGCACCATCACCGACGACTGGGCCTCCAACGATTTCGACACCCTGTATGTGCTGACCCTGACCTGGCACAACGGCAAGGCCACCCTGCTCAGCCGCAACTACAAGCAAGGCCTGGACAACGGCCAGGAAAGTTGCCCGAGCTGATCCCTAGGCCGGGACCTGGGTGCCCTGATGGAAGATCATCTGCCAGCGCCCCTGGTCAAAGCGCCAGATCGAACTGCGTCGGGAATCGAGCGCCGGCTGCTCGGTGGTCTCGGCGCGGCGACAGCGATAGGTCGCCAGCACCAGCACGTCCGACAGGCGCTTGACTGAAAAGTCACTGATGCTGCGCTCGACGAACTCATCCCCGGGCAGGCGTTGCAGCACTTCGGAACGGTGCCAGGTGCCACCGCTGGCGCCAAATTCAAAAAAGTCCTCGGCCAGCAGTGCCCGCAACTTTTCGCGGTCGGTGCGCACCTCGGCCTGCAGCAGACGGTTTTCCAGATCGAGCAATTGTTGATGCAGACTCATGGGGTTCTCCTCCTTGGATAATCGACAGGCCAGGCCTCCTGGCCGCGTCATCGATGCCGCGGCATCACGCACTCAGGCGTGTTGCAGCCCGTAGGCTGAAATAAACGGCGCCCGATCATTGACCGGTGGCGGCGCCGCTGTCCAGCCTCTTGCCGTCCCGCGGGCAGCCCGGCATACAGTGCTGGAGCAGCAAAAGCCCGCGGCTTTGGTTAGTCTTGCCCGGCGCCACGCGGCGACCCCAGCGAACGAACCGAGGCTCTGCATGAAATTCACCACCATCTCCATTGCCCGCAAGCTCAAGTTCTACCAACTGCTGGTGTTCGACCAGGTGCTGCAAAGCGGCTCGCTGGTACGCGCAGCCCAGGCGCTGAACCTGACCCAGCCGGCGGTGACCAAGATCATCCACGAGCTGGAATCCTATTTCGACGCACCGCTGCTGGTACGCAGCAACCGTGGGGTCACGGCCACCGAGCTGGGCGAGCTGGTGGTACTGCGGGCCAAGTCGCTGCTGGCCGAACTGCGCTCGCTGACCGACGAGGTCAACGCCTTTCAGCAGGGCACCGCGGGCCAGGTCATGGTCGGCACGCTGATTTCCGCCTCGACCTCGCTGCTGCCCAAGGCCATTCGCCTGCTCAAGCAACGGGCGCCCGGGGTTCTGGTGTCGTTGCGCGTGGGGCAGATGGACCAGTTGTTCCCGGCGCTCGCAGTGGGCGAAGTGGACCTGGTGGTGGGCCGGGTTCCGGACGACTGGAGCTGGCGCAACCAGTCGCCGAGCCTGGATGTCGAGGTGCTGTACGGCGAGGAGTTGAGCGTGGTCGCCGGCGCCGCGCACCCGCTGCATGGCAAGGGCGCCATCAGCCTGCATGACCTGCACACCTACCCCTGGGTCCTGCCGACCCGCGACTCGCTGCTGCGCCGAACATCCGACCAGATGTTCGCCGCCGCCGGCCTGTCGACACCGGACAATGTTGCGGAGTCGCTGTCGATCCTGACCAACCTCAGCCTGATGCAGGACCAGCGCACCGTGGCCCTGATGCCCTACGAGGCGACCCTGCAGTTTGTCGCGGCCGGCATGCTCAAGGCCTTCGATCTGGGGGCACCGATGCAGTTCGGCGATATCGGCTGTTTCTTCTCCAATGCCCGCAACCTGGGCCCGGCCGCGCGCCTGTTTCGCGAATGCCTGTACCTGGCCGCCCGCGCAGAATCGGACCCGCAGCAGGCCACCCTCGACACTTGAGCCTATGTATTCCAAACACTAATAGATAACCCGGAGTATTTGATTATTAACTAATACTTGGCCTGCCTACACTCGCTCCGAAACCCAAGTTCCGGAGGTTCGCGTGTCCACTGCCCTGCCCCTGTTGCGCCATTTCATCGCCGGCGAATTTGTCGCCAGCGCCAAGACCTTTGCCAACATCTCGCCCATCGACGGCCGCCAGCTGAGCCAGGTCTGCGAGGCCGACGCCCATCAGGTGGACCAGGCCGTGGCCGCCGCCCGCGCTGCCCAGGCGGGCCCCTGGGCCGACTACAGCAGCAGCCAGCGCGCCGACATGCTGCTGCGCATCGCCCAGGGCATCGAGCAGCGTTTCGAGGAATTCGTCGCCGCCGAAGTCGCCGACACCGGGCGCCCGGTGCATCAGGCGCGAACCCTGGACATCGCCCGCGCCGTGCACAACTTCCGCACCTTCGCCGAGCTGCTGCGCCAGTCCGGCGGCGAGTACTTCGAGATGCGTGCCGCCGATGGCAACGAGGTGTTCAGCTACACCGTGCGCAAACCCCACGGCGTGGTGGCGATCATCTCGCCGTGGAACCTGCCGCTGTTGCTGCTGACCTGGAAAGTCGCCCCGGCCCTGGCCTGCGGCAACTCGGTGGTGGTCAAGCCGTCGGAAGACTCGCCCTCCAGCGCCACCCTGCTGGCCGAGGTCATGCGCGATGCCGGCCTGCCCAGCGGCGTCTTCAACCTGGTGCACGGCTTCGGCCCGCAGTCCACGGGCGAGTTCCTGACCCGCAACCCGGACGTCGACGCCATCACCTTCACCGGCGAGACCCGCACCGGTTCGACCATCATGAAAGCCGCCGCCGAAGGGGTGCGTGAAGTGTCTTTCGAACTGGGGGGCAAGAACGCGGCGGTGGTGTTTGCCGACTGCGATTTCGACGCCGCGGTGGCCGGGGTCTTGCGCTCGAGCTTCAGCAACTCGGGCCAGGTCTGCCTGTGCTCGGAACGGGTGTACGTCGAACGGCCGATCTACGAGCGGTTTGTCGCGGCCATGGCGGCCGGGGCCGAGGCGCTGAAGATCGGCTACCCCGATGAAGACGGGGTCAACATGGGCTCGCTGATTTCCCACAAGCATCGGGACAAGGTCCTCGGCTATTTCCAGCTGGCCCGGGAGGAAGGCGCGACCCAGGTCACCGGGGGCGGCGTACCGCACTTTGGCGATGCCCGGGACAACGGCGCCTACGTGCAACCGACCATCTGGACCGGGCTCGGCGACGACGCGCGCTGCATGCGCGAAGAGGTGTTCGGCCCGGTGTGCCATATCGCCCCGTTCGACAGCGAGGACGAAGTGGTGCGCCGGGTCAACGATTGCGCCTACGGCCTGGCCACCGCCCTGTGGACCCGCGACCTGAAGCGCGCGCACCAGGTTTCCCGGCGTTTTCACGTGGGCATGGTGTGGGTCAACACCTGGTTCCTGCGCGACCTGCGCACCCCGTTCGGCGGTGCACGGCTGTCGGGCCTGGGTCGCGAAGGCGGCCACCATTCCCTGGATTTCTACTCCGCGATCACCACCATTTGCGTCAACCCTTGAGCGGGAGCCTCCCCATGCATGCAGCACTTCTTCAAGCCGCCGAGCGCCTGCACCAGGCCCAGCTCAGCGGCCAGCCCTGCGCCCCGCTGCGCGAGCTGATCGCCAGCGCCCAGGCCGACCTGCCGCAACAGGCCGCCATCGACCTGGCCTATGCCGTGCAACGCCATAACAACCAACGGGCGATTGCGGCCGGACGGCGCCCGGTGGGGCACAAGATCGGCCTGACCTCGCGCGTGGTGCAGCAACAGCTGGGGGTGGAGCAACCGGACTTCGGCCAGCTGTTCGCCGACATGGCCCGGGGCGATGGCCAGCCCATCGCCTGGACCGACACCCTGCAACCCAAGGTCGAGGCCGAGATCGCCCTGGTCCTGGAGCACGACCTGAGCCATGAGCGGCACACCGTGGCCGACCTGATCCGCGCCACCGCCTTTGCCCTGCCGGCCATCGAAATCGTCGGCAGCCGCATCGCCAACTGGGACATCCGCCTGCTCGACACCATCGCCGACAACGCCTCCTCCGGCCTGTTCGTGCTCGGTAGCCGCCCGGTGCCACTGGCAAGCCTGGACCTGGTGCGCTGCGGCATGCACATGACCCTGCGCGGCGAGCCGGTCTCGGTCGGTGCCGGCGCGGCCTGCATGGACAACCCGCTGAACGCCGCCCTGTGGCTGGCCGACACCCTGGTGCGCCTCGGCCAGCCCCTGCGTGCCGGCGACGTGCTGCTGACCGGAGCCCTGGGGCCGATGGTCGTGGCCCGTCCCGGCGACAGCTTTACCGCGCATATCCAGGGCCTGGGCAGCGTCACCGCCGCCTTCGCCGCCGCGCACTGAACAAGGACGGGCACATGCAACCGACAATAAAAGCCGCCATCATCGGCTCGGGCAATATCGGCAGCGACCTGATGCTGAAGATTCTGCGCCAGGCCCGGCACCTGGAGATCAGCGTGATGGTCGGTATCGACCCCGCCTCCGACGGCCTTGAACGCGCGCGCCGGCTGGGCGTGGCCACCACCCATGAAGGGGTCGAGGGCCTGCTGCGGATGCCGCAGTTCGCCGAGATCCAGATCGTGTTCGACGCCACCTCGGCCGCCGCCCACGTGCGTAACGACGCGCTGCTGCGCCAGGCCAGGCCGGGCATCCGCCTGATCGACCTGACCCCTGCCGCCATCGGCCCGTATTGCGTGCCGGTGGTCAACCTGGAGCACAACCTCGACCAGCTCAACGTCAACCTGATCACCTGCGGCGGCCAGGCGACCATTCCCATGGTCGCCGCGGTGTCACGGGTCGCCACGGTGCATTACGCGGAAATCGTCGCCTCGATCGCCAGCAAATCCGCCGGCCCCGGGACCCGGGCCAATATCGACGAGTTCACCGAAACCACGGCCAAGGCCATCGAGGTCATCGGCGGTGCCGCCAGGGGCAAGGCGATCATCGTCATGAACCCGGCCGAGCCGCCGCTGATGATGCGCGACACGGTGTACGTGCTGTCGGCCGCCGCCGATCCGCAGCGGGTCGCCGCCTCGATCGAGGAGATGGCCGCGGCGGTCCAGGCCTACGTGCCCGGCTATCGCCTCAAGCAGCAGGTGCAGTTCGACCCGATCAGCGCCGACGCGCCGTTGTACCTGCCCGGGATCGGACGCTTCAGCGGCCTCAAGACCTCGATCTTTCTTGAGGTCGAAGGCGCCGCCCACTACCTGCCTGCCTACGCCGGCAACCTCGACATCATGACCTGCGCCGCGTTGGCCACCGCCGAACGCATGGCCCAGTCCATGCGCCACTGCCGCTGAGGAACCGCGCCATGCCAACTATCCCCAACACCCCGCTGTACATCAGCGACGTGACCCTGCGCGACGGCATGCACGCCGTGCGCCATCAATATTCCCTGGACCAGGTGCAGCGCATCGCCCGGGCCCTGGATGCCGCCCGGGTCGACAGCATCGAAGTGGCCCACGGCGACGGCCTGCAAGGCTCCAGCTTCAACTACGGGTTCGGCGCCCACAGCGACCTGGAGTGGATCGAAGCCGCCGCCGACGTGGTGCGCCACGCCCGCATCGCCACCCTGCTGCTGCCCGGGATCGGTACCGTGCATGACCTCAAGGCCGCCTACAACGCCGGCGCCCGCATCGTGCGGGTCGCCACCCACTGCACCGAAGCCGACGTGTCGCGCCAGCACATCGAGGCCGCCCGGGAACTGGGCATGGACACCGTGGGCTTTTTGATGATGAGCCACATGCTGGCGCCGGCCGAGCTGGCCCGGCAGGCGCTGCTGATGGAAAGCTACGGCGCCACCTGCATCTACGTGGTCGACTCCGGCGGCGCGATGAACATGCAGGACATTCGCGAGCGCTTCCGGGCCTTCAAGGCCGTGCTCAAACCCGAGACCGCGACCGGCATGCACGCCCACCACAACCTTGGCCTGGGGGTGGCCAACTCCATGGTCGCCGTGGAGGAAGGCTGCAACCGCATCGACGCCAGCCTTGCCGGCATGGGCGCCGGGGCCGGCAACGCACCGCTGGAAGTGTTTATCGCCGCCGCCGACAAGCTCGGCTGGAACCACGGCACCGACCTCTACGCCTTGATGGATGCCGCCGACGACCTGGTGCGGCCGTTGCAGGACCGCCCGGTGCGGGTCGACCGCGAAACCCTGGCCCTGGGCTATGCCGGGGTCTATTCGAGCTTCCTGCGCCACGCCGAAGTGGCCGCCGCCAAGTACGGCCTGAAAACCGTCGACATCCTGGTCGAGCTGGGCCGCCGGCGCATGGTCGGCGGCCAGGAAGACATGATCGTCGACGTCGCCCTCGACCTTCTCGCCCACCCTCAGGAGCAGCGCCCATGACCCCCGATACCGCCCGTATCGCCCACGCCCTCGACCAGGCCGCGCGCCGCGCCGAAGCCCTGGGGCAATTCAGCAGCGTCACCCCGTTCAGCCTGGAACAGGCCTACCGGATCCAGCGTGCCTCGATGCAGCACCGCTACGCCGATGGCGAACGCATGATCGGCGTGAAGCTGGGGTTTACCAGCCGCGCGAAGATGATCCAGATGGGCGTCGACAGCCTGATCTGGGGCTGGCTGACCGACGCCATGCTCGAAGAGGACGGCGGCCTGGTGGACCTGTCGCGCTACATCCACCCCCGGGCCGAACCCGAGCTGTGCTTTCTCACCAAACGCGCCATCGACGGCCCGCTGACCCAGCTCGAAGCCGCCGACTACCTGGAAGCGGTGGCCCCGGCGATCGAGATCATCGACTCGCGCTACCAGGCCTTCAAGTTCAGCCTGGAGGACGTGGTGGCCGATAACTGCTCGTCGGCCGGACTGGTGGTGGGCGCCTGGTCCCGGGATTTCAGCGGCCTGGCCAATGCCGGGGTGCTGCTGCGCATCGACGGACGCCTGGTGGAATGCGGCTCCAGCGCGGCGATTCTCGGCCATCCGCTGCGCAGCCTGGTGCAGGCCTCGCAGCTGTTGGCCAAGGCCGAAATCGCCCTGCCGGCCGGCAGCCTGATCATGGCCGGTGCCGCCACCGCCGCGGTTGCCCTGGTGCCGGGGAGCCACGTCGCGGTGGAGATCGCCGGCTACGGCGAATGTGGCTTCACCTGCAGCGGCCCCCGCCCGGGAGTCGCGCCATGACCGCCAGCCGCTCGACCGTGGTGGCCGGCAAGGCCACGCCCCGGGGGCGCTTCCCCCATATCCGGCGCGCGGGGGATTTTCTCTACGTCTCGGGCACCAGCTCGCGGCGCCCGGACAACAGTTTCGACGGGGTCGAAGTCGATGCCATGGGCACCACCTGCCTGGATATTCGCGCCCAGACCCGCGCCGTCATCGAGAACATTCGCGATATCCTCGCCAGCGAAAATGCCGGCCTGCAGGACCTGGTGGAACTGTGCAGCTACCTGGTCGATATGAACGACTTCGGCGGCTACAACCAGGTCTACGCCGAGTACTTCGATGAAAGCGGCCCGACCCGCACCACCGTCGCCGTGCACCAATTGCCGCACCCGCACCTGCGGATCGAAATCAAGGCCGTGGCCTACGCCCCGCTCAATCGCGGTGGCGCCCCAGAACAACAATAAAAAGAGCACCTCGAACATGGACAAGCATCACTACAGCCCACCCTTCAACTTCAACCGCTGGATCGACGAACACGCGCACCTGCTCAAGCCACCGGTGGGCAACCGCCAGGTGTGGCAGGACGCCGATTTCATGGTCACGGTGGTCGGTGGCCCGAACCAGCGCACCGACTTTCACGATGACCCGGTGGAGGAGTTTTTCTACCAGTTCCGGGGCAACGCCTACCTCAATATCTGGGACCGTGGGCGCTACGAGCGCATCGATCTGCGCGAGGGCGATATCTACCTGATGGCGCCCCACGTCATCCATTCGCCCCAGCGCCCGGAGCCCGGCAGCCTGTGCCTGGTCATCGAACGCCAGCGGCCCCAGGGCCTGCATGACGCGCTGCAATGGTCGTGCGCCCATTGCGGCACCCTGATCAAGCGCTACGCGATGCAGTTGCAGAGCATCGTCCACGACCTGCCGCCGGTGTACGAACAGTTCTACGCCACCAGCGACAGCGAGCGGCGCTGCAACGAATGCGGCGAAACCCACCCTGGCCGCGACTGGCAGACCTGGCACCGAACCCTCAACGCAGCGAAGCACCCATGAAAATCGATATCCACTCGCACTTCTTCCCGCCCATCAGCCAGGCCGAGGCGGCCCGGCTCAACCCCGAGCGCGCGCCCTGGTTGCAGCGTGAGGGGCGCAAGGGCCAGATCATGGTCGGCGACAAGGCCTTTCGCCCGGTGCACGACGTGCTCTGGGACCCCCAGCGGCGCATCGAACACCTCGACGAGCAGGGCCTGGACCAGCAGGTCATGTGCGCCACGCCGGTGATGTTTGCCTACGACGCGCCCATCGCCAAGGCCCTGCCCTGGGCCCAGCTGATGAACGACCGCGCCCTGGAAATGACCGCCAGCGCTCCCGAGCGGCTCAAGGTCCTGGCCCAGGTGCCGCTGCAAGACCTCGACGCCGCCTGCCGCGAAGCCAGCCGGGCCAAGGCTTGTGGCCACGTCGGGGTGCAGATCGGCAACCACGTGGGCAACCATGACCTGGACCACGACCAGCTGGTGAGCTTCCTCACCCATTGCGCCCACGACCACATCCCGGTGCTGGTGCACCCCTGGGACATGATGGGCGGCGAACGCATGAAAAAATGGATGCTGCCGTGGCTGGTGGCGATGCCGGCGGAGACCCAGCTGGGGATTCTGTCGCTGATCCTGTCCGGGGCCTTCGAGCGCCTGCCCGAGTCGCTGCGCATCTGCTTCGCCCATGGTGGCGGCGGCTTTGCCTTTTTGCTGGGGCGGGTGGACAACGCCTGGCTGCACCGCGACATCGTGCGCGAGGACTGCCCGCAGTTGCCGTCAAGCTACGTCAAACGCTTCTTCGTCGACTCGGCGGTGTTCGACCCGGGAGCGCTCAAACTGCTGGTGGACGTGATGGGCAGCGACCGGGTGATGCTCGGTTCCGACTCGCCCTTCCCCCTCGGCGAGCAGCGCATCGGTGCCGGGGTGCTGGAGCACCCGCAACTGGACCGCACCCAGCAGGCGCAGATCCTCGCCGGCAACGCCCAGGCCTTCTTCGGCCTGCACTGATCCCCGGGCCCCGGCGGCCCACGGCCCACCCCCTGTCTGACGGCGCTGGTACACCACGCCGGGCGTGCCCGGTCACGGGCGACTGTGGCCGCCAGACAGCTTCGCTGCGCTCAACTCCAACAACAATCACAAGGAGCAAGCCATGTCCCATCGCACGCAAAACCTCACTGAACTGATCGACCAGAGCCCGCTCTCGCGTTTGCAGATACGGGTGCTGGTCCTGTGTTTCCTGGTGGTATTGCTGGACGGTTTCGACACCGCCGCCATCGGCTACATCGCCCCGGAACTCCTGCAAAGCTGGCACATCGAGCGCGCCCAACTGGCGCCGGTGTTTGGCGCCGGGCTGTTCGGCATGCTGCTGGGCAGCTTCTGCTTCGGGCCCCTGGCCGACCGCCATGGGCGCAAGAGCGTGCTGCTGGTGTGCGTGCTGATCTTCGCCCTCGGCACCCTGGCCTCGGCGCTCTCGCCGTCGGTGGAGGTGCTGGCGGTGTTGCGTTTTATCACCGGCATCGGCCTGGGCGGGGTGCTGCCCAACTGCATCACCCTGAGCTCCGAATACTCACCGGCGCGGCGGCGCATGCTGCTGGTCACCCTGAGTTACTCCGGGTTCACCCTGGGCCTGGCCCTGGGCGGCGCGGTGGCCGGGGTGCTGCTGCCACTGGTGGGCTGGCAGGGCTTGCTGGTGATCGGTGGCCTGGCGCCGCTGCTGTTGTGGCCGGTGCTGTGGTTGGCCTTGCCCGAGTCGGTGTGCTTCATGGCCGACAGCCCGCGCCATCAGACCGCGTTGCGGCGCACGGTGGAGCGCATCAGCGGGCGCGAGGATTGGCACGCTGTGCGCTTTATCGGCGACGCCGCGCAACGCACCGGGCACTCGTCGGTGTCGGCGCTGTTCAGCCAGGGCCAGATGGCCCGCACCCTGCTGCTGTGGCTGACCTTCTTCTGCTGCCTGTTCGTGTTCTACCTCCTGACCAACTGGCTGCCCACGGTGCTGCGCGGCAGCGGCTACAGCACGGCGAATGCGGCGCAGATCAGCGCGATGATTCCCCTCGGCGGGGTGCTCGGCGGGATCGCCATGGCCTTGCTGATGGACCGCCTGGGCGCCCTGCGCGTGCTGCCGCTGCTGTGCCTGACCGGCGCCGTGGCCCTGGCCTGCACCGGCAGCCAGCTGGAGCACGGCGCACGCTTGCTGGCGATTGTGTTCCTGGCCGGCTTTTGCCTGACCGGAACCCTGAACAACCTCAGTGTCCTGGCCGCGACCCTGTACCCCACCCGCTCGCGCGCCACGGGCGTCAGTTGGGCCCTGGCCGCCGGGCGCGCCGGCTCGATCATCGGTTCGATGCTCGGCGGCTGGATCTTCAGCAGCGCCGGCGACCTGCCGCAGTTCTTTATCTGGATCGCGGTGCCGGTGCTGATCGCCAGCCTGGCGCTGCTGCTGATGAACAGCCAGGCCCGGCACCAGGCGGCGCCGCTCGAGAGCTGATGGCCCTGCACGGCTGAACCTGAACCAAAAAATGCCGCTGCGCCCCACAGGCCCAGCGGCATTTTTTTATTGCGGCAACCGGCTTAGAAAATATCCAGCGGGTAGTCGGTGATCAGGCGGAACTCATCGATATTGCCCTCGCCCTGGGCCGCATTGGCGCGGTGCCAGGTTTGCCGCAGGCGCAGGCTCAGGTCCTTGAGCGGGCCGTTCTGCACCACGTAGCGGGCTTCGAGGTTGGTCTCGCGGTGAGTGCCGTCCTTGCCGTAGAAACCGGCGTAGGGGCTGCCGACCGGCATGTGCGTACCGTCGATGCCGGAGCCGCGCAGGTAGCGCGCCATCAGCTTCAGGCCGGGCACGCCGTAGCTGTCCATCGCCAGGTCGTAGCGCAATTGCCAGGAGCGTTCGTTGGGGCCGTTGAAGTCCGAATACTGCGCCGAGTTCGGCAGGTAGATCGACGCTCCCTGGTCGCGGCCGTTGCGCCCGTTGCGGTCGATATCGCCCACCCCGAGGTAGTCGAACGGCGTGTTGCCATCCACATTCTGCAAGGCCAGGGTCAGGCGATGGGCCCCCAGGCCGTAGAACACCGACGCCCCGAGGGTGGTGTTGTCGATGGCCCCGGCCTTGGCCTGCCCGGTGTCGACGGTGCGGTACAGGTTCAGGTCGAAACCCAGTTGCTGGCCTTCGCCCAGGTCGGTACTGCCGTTGAGGTTGGCGTAGTACTGGTTCCAGATGTCCGCAAAGCGTGCGCTGTACAGGCTGGCACCGAGCTGGTCGTTGAACTGGTAGTCGGCGCCCAGGTAGTCCACCGACGGCGTGGTGACCCCGGCGTAGAACGCCCACAGATCACCGTCGCTGTTGGTGGTGACGTGGCCGGTGGCCGAGGTGAAGTGCCCGGCTCGCAGCTTCAGGCCTTGCAGCTCCTGGCTGTCGAGGGCAAACCCGGTGGCCGTCTCGGGGATCAACCGGTTGTGGCCGACGGCGAACACCGGGGTGTCCACCGACTGCTCGCCGTAACGCAGCACGGTCTCGGAAATCCGCAGCTTGAGCGCCGCGCCGCCCTTGGCGTATTCGTCCGCCGGCTGGCCGTTATCGTGCACCGGCAGGTTGTAGGTGCCGATCTTGCCGCCCGAGGCATCCAGCTTCAGGCCCAGGGTGCCGAAGGCATCGACCCCGACCCCGACCGTGCCTTGGGTAAAGCCGGAACTGAAGCGCGCGATAAAACCCTGGGTCCAGTCTTTGCGGTCGCGGCGCCCGTCCTGGATGCTGCGGTTGAGGTAGTAGTTGCGGCTGAGCAGGGTCAGATGGCTGTCTTCGATAAAGCCGCTTTCGCCCTCGCCGGCCGTGACCGCCAACGGCAGCGAACACAGCAGGGGCAGCAGCCACAGGGCATGGGGATGGGTTGGTTGACGCATGGGGTGCCTCTTTTCTTGTTGTTGTAATAAGCCTGCACGCGCCATCGCGCACAGCCGTGAGCCCGGGCCGATAAGCGGCCCGGAACGGTCCGGGAAGGGTCAGGGTGAAGGTGGGGCCGTGTCCGGCCCCGGGTACTCAGTGACGGATCGGCAACGGCTTGGGAGCGTCTGCCGTGAGGGGCGCCTTGTGCCGAAAACGCAGGCAGTAAATCAGCAGGATCAGCCCCAGGAACGGCAGGCCAATCCACAGGGTCAATTCGAACTCGGCGGTAAACAGGGTGGTGACCATCACCGCCAGCATCAGCAGCAAACCGCCCAGGCTGGTCCAGGGGTAGCCCCAGAGTTTGAACGCCAGCGGCTGGTCGCCCTGCTGCCGACGAAAGAACAGGTGGGTGAGGAAGATCCCGGCCCAGGTGAACATCGCGCCGAACATGGCAATCGACATCATCAGGGTGAAGGCCTTGTCGGCGTACGCCAGGTAAAGCAAGGTCGCCAGGGCAATCCCCAGGGACGACAGCAGCAGCGCCGGCAACGGCACGCCCTTGTCGCTGAGCTTGCCGAACACCGCCGGGGCCTGGCCGGCGCGGGACAGGCTGAACATCAGCCGGGTGGTGATGTACAGCTGGCTGTTCATCGCCGACAGCGCGGCAATCAGGATCACCGCGTTGAACACCGCGCCCGCATAGGGAATGCCGGTGGCCGCCATCACCGTGACAAACGGGCTTTCGCCGCCGCTGTTTCTGCCCCAGGGCACGATGGCCAGGACCAGCGCGATGGTCAGCAGGTAGAACACCACCAGCCGCACCACGGTAATGCGAAAGGCCCGGGTCACGGCCTGTTGCGGGTCCTTGGCCTCGCCGGCGGCGACCGCGATCATCTCGATGCTCAGGTAACTGAAGAACGCCACGATCACCGCCACCCAGGTGCCCCACAGGCCATTGGGGAAGAACCCGCGGTCATTGCTGTAGTTGGCGAAACCGATGCTCGATTGGGCCGGGGCGTCGAACACCACCCAGGCGCCGAGCAGGATAAAACCGACGATGGCGCACAGCTTGAGCAAGGAAAAAACATACTCGATGCTGCCGAACACTTTGACGCTGAAGGCGTTGGCCAGAATCAGCGCCATCGAGAACGTGACCATCCAGTAGCCACCCGGCACCTCGGGGTACCAGTACTTCATGTACATCGCCGCCGCGGTGATTTCGGTGCCCACGGCAAACACGATGGAGGCCCAGTAGGCATAGCGGATGGCGAAGCCGAACCAGGGCGCGACGTAGAACTCGGCGAACGAGCCGAACGAACCCGAGGTCGGGTGACGCACGGTCATTTCCGCCAGGCAGCCCATCAGCAGCAGGGCGATCACCGCGCCGATGCCGTAGCTGATCAGCACGCTGGGGCCGGCAAAGCCGATGGCGAAACCACTGCCCAGGAACAGCCCGGTGCCAATGGCGCCGCCGATGGCAATCATCGACAGCTGGCCACTGGTCAGGCTCTGCTTGAGGCCTTTTTCGCGGTCTGAAACCTGTTCGAATGTGCGTGTTGTTTTTGTCATGACATTCATGCTCCAGGGCTTGGCGTGGGAACTCAGGTCACCGATTTGCGGGTGAGGAATTGCGGGCGATCCCATTCTTGTTGTTCAAGGATGCGTTTGAGGGCGGCCACGGCGTCCCAGACATCCTGGTAACCGTTGTAGAGCGGGGCGAAACCGAAGCGCAGAAGGTCCGGCGCGCGGAAGTCGCCGATGATGCCGCGCGCGATCAGCGCCTGCATCACCGGGTAGGCCTGGGCATGGGCCAGGGACACCTGGCTGCCGCGCTGCCCGGCCTCGCGCGGGCTGCGCAGCTCCACACCGAGGCCGCCCAGCTGCTGGTCGCAGAGCTCGATGAAGAGGTCGCCCAGGGCTTCGCTCTTGGCCCGCAGGGCGCTCATGTCGACGTCGTCGAATACCTCCAGCGCGGCCTCCAGGGCCAACACCCCGAGTTGCGGCGCGGTGCCCACCAGCATGCGGTCGATGCTCGGGTGCGGGACGTAGTCGTGGGTGAAATCAAAGGGCTTGGCGTGACCGTGCCAACCGGTGAGCGGCTGGCGCACCTGGGGAATATGGCGTTCGGCGACAAACACGAATGCCGGCGCTCCCGGGCCACCGTTGAGGTATTTGTAGCCGCAGCCCACGGCGAAGTCGGCGCCGGCCTGGTTCAGTTCGATGGGCATGGCCCCGGCCGAGTGGCACAGGTCCCAGACCACCAGCACCCCGAGTTCGTGGGCCCGGGCGGTAATGGCCGCCATGTCGTAGCGGCGCCCGGACTTGAAGTTGACGTGGGTCAGCGAAAGGATCGCCACGTCTTCGCCAAGGGCGTCCAGCACCTGCTCCGGCTCCACGCAGCGCAGCTCGCAGGCGGTCAGCTCGGCCACGCCCTGGGCGATGTACACGTCGGAGGGGAAGTTGCCGCGCTCCGCCAGAATCACCGTGCGCCCCGGCTGCATGCGCAGGGCCGCCACCAGCACCTTGAACAGGTTGATCGAAGTCGAATCGGCGACGATCACCTCATGGCCCTGGGCCCCGATCAGCCGGGCGATTTTGGCTCCGGTGCGCTGCGGCGCCGGGTACCAGTCGGCATCGTTCCAGGACCGGATCAGGCCCTGGGCCCACTCCTGGCGCAAGACCTGGTCCATGCGCGCGGGCACATGGGCCGGCATCGCGCCGATGGAGTTGCCATCGAAGTAGATCTGGTCCCTGGGCAAATCAAAACGTGCGCGAAAACGCCGGAGTTCATCCACCTGGTCAAGGTGAACGCAATCATCGCGCGTACGGCGCGGGGTCGAACTGGACATACGGATCCCTCGGGGCATTGTTCTTATTAGTCGGTGCGGCAGACAGCCCACAGACGCCCGCGGATCCTAACCCCGGCATCCATTACCCGATAATAGAAAAGGTGACCCCGGGTATTCCAAATCGACATACACGTCGCAAGGGCCGAAGCCCTGGCGAACACCCTGCGGGGACCCCCGGGGAAAAACCTGTAGCCGCTGCCGCCAGGCTCAGGCCGCGTTCGGACGCTGGCCCTTGAGTGCGCCGTGGCGTGTCAGGGAAATGGATGGTGTTTGGGAGGGACAGCGCCGCAGCGGCTACAGGTTGCGGGTGTAGCCGCTGCCGTGAGGCTCGGGCCGCGCTCGGACGCTGGCCCTTGAGTGCGCCGTGTTGTGTCAGGGAAATGCGGTGCGTATCAAGGCACGAGGATTATTTTCTCGCTGGTGCCTTGGTTGACCTGGGCGTAGCGCTCCAGCCCCTGTTCCAGGGGGGCTTCTACCAGGCCTTCGGGCAATGGCAGCAGGCCTTGATCGAAGAAGCGGCCGAACTGCTCCAGCATCAGGGCGCAGGCGTCGACGCCGTACAGCAGCGAGTTGATCCCCACCAGCGAGCCGCCGCGGCGGTACAGGGCCAGGGCCGGCAGTTGCACGTGGCCGTCGACCGGCGCGGCGATGATCGCGATGCGGCCAAACGGGGCCAGGG
>NZ_ATLP01000070.1:0-15455 GCF_000416215.1 Pseudomonas sp. CF161 | reverse complement strand
GCCACAGGCCAGGGCCAATGGGGCGAAATGCCGGCCCAGGCCCAAGCCACGGGCGTGCGCCGTGAAGTGCCGAGCTGGCCAAAAAAGCCCTAGGCATCCGCCCTCGCTCTGCCGCGGGGGCGGATGCCAGGCCCCGGGCAGGGAAGTTGGACCAGGGACGGCAGGGCCGTGGCCGGGCGGCGCCTGAGGGCACGATCAACTGGCCCGGAACCTTGCTCAATGGCCGGCCGCGGGTGCGCGAGGACCTGCTGTACCGCCTGCGCAGTCGCACGGCCCATGAGCTGTGGCTGGTGATTGTCGACGCCTCGGCCTCGACCCGCCGGCATTCGGCGCTGAGCGATGCCAAGGGGCTGCTGGCGCAACTGTTCGACGACGCCTACCGCCAGCGTGCCCGGCTGGCGCTGCTGACCGCCAGTGGCCGCACACCGAGCTGGCAGGTCCAGGGTTTGAAGGCTTCGGCGGATTTGCGCCAGTGGCTGGAGGGGCTTGGCGCGGGCGGCGGAACGCCCTTGCTGCAGGCCCTGGAAGAAGCCGGGCAATGGCTGGCCCGGCGCCAACGGTGCTTTCCGGCAGAGCAGCAGCGGGTCTTGCTGATCACCGACGGCCGCCTGAAAAGCCTGCCGCCGCTGGCCCCCCTCAACTGCCCGGCATTGCTGATCGACATCGAGCGCGGCCCCATCCGCCTCGCCCGCGCCCAGCCACTGGCCACCGCCCTGGGCGCCGAATACCGGCATATCGACCAGATGCCCCCCAGCGCCTGATAAAACACCTGTAGCCGCTGCCGCCAGGCTGCGCTGTGCCTCACAACCGCCATGATCCCCCTGATACCTCGCCCCTGTAGCCGTTGCGGGCGCAGGCCGGGGGGCGGTTCAGGGTCTACGCTTGGTCCACCGTCACAGGAGTGAATGTATGCGGGTACTGGTGAGTAATGACAAGGATGTTTTTCGGGTCAAGGCCTATGCCGGGACCAATGGGGTGTTGCTGGCCATGGACCTGGACCCCGCGCGGCGCAAGGGGTTGCTGGGGTTTGCCATTGAAAAGCGCAGCGCCACCAAGCCCTGGCTGTTTCTGTTCAACAGCCTGACCTTCCCCGGCAAGGCCCACCTTTTCCCTCAGTACAACGCCACGCCGAGCGATCAGGCGCCGCTGCAAAAATTTCGCTGGGCCGATTACGCGGTCAACCCCGGGGCGACCATGGATTACCGGGTGCACCTGGCCTATGGCAGCCCGGATGCACCGCAACTGGGGGAGTCGCTGCAGGTCACGGTCACGGCCGATAACGGTCTGCCGCCGGGGCAGCGGGTGATCTTCAATCGGGCGGTGGCCGCCAGCCAGGCGTTTTCGCGCAAGTTTCCCGAGCTGGATGCGCTGATCAGCGCCAACAAGCACCTGCCCATCGAAGCCTGGCCCGAGGCGCCGCGGCAATGGCTGGAAAACGGCCTGCTCGGCGAGCTGCTGGGGTTTATCGAACGTGCGGTGGATGCGCACTGGGCGCTGGACATCGCGATCTACGAATACCAGCTGCAATCGATCATCGACGCGGTCAATGCCGCCTTCGACCGGGGCGCCAGGGTGCGGGTGCTGTACCACGCCCAGCCCGGAGATGCGGACACGGCGCTGAATCAGGCCAATCTGCAGCACCTGCCGCCGGCCAATACACGGGGGCGGGTGACCCACAGCATTTTCCATGACAAGTTCATCGTCCTCAGCCAGCTCGACGGCAACGGCACAGCGCAGCCGGCCGCCGTGCTCTGCGGCAGCACCAACTTCACCGGCAACGGCGTCTACCGCCAGGCCAACGTGGTGCACGTGCTGGACAACCCCAGCCTGGCCGCCAGCTACCTGGACGTCTTCGAGCACATCTGGGCGGCCCCGGCCGACGTAGGTGCGACGCGCAAATGGCTGACCCAGCACAACCCGGTGCGGCTGGACACGCCGCTGTTTGCCGGGTTTTCCCCGCGCTCGGGGCAGGGCGACCTGCAAGCCTTTGTCGAGGTCATCAATGCCTCGAAAAAAGACCTGTTGTTTGTCACCGCATTCACCCTGCCGGACATGATCCTCAACGCCTTGCTCGGCCAGCCCCACGACGACGTGCTGCGTTACGGCTTGCAAAATACCGCCAGCCGCATCACCGGTTTCCATGCCGACCGCAGCGCCGAGTTCGCCGCCACCGCGTTGCTCAACGACGGCCTGGAGGGTTGGCTGAAAGAAGGGCTGAAGGGCCAGAAGGGCAATTTGCTGGTGCACACCAAGGCCATCGTCAGCGACTTCACCAGCGACGCGCCGGTGATCATCAGCGGCAGCCACAACCTCAGCGCCGCCGCCAGCAATGGCAATGACGAGAACTTCCTGATCATCCGTGGCGACACCGATCTGGCGGACCGTTACGGCCTGGAATTACTGCGTTTCTACGAGCATTACCGCTTTCGCTATTACGCGAAGAAGCTGGCGCTCAAGCAGGTCCAGCCATTGGCGGTGGATGATACCTGGAGTGACGATTACTACCGCGAGGGCGACTTGCGCCAGTTGTCGCGGCTGCGCTTCGCCGGGCGCTGAGGCAATTTGGGGCCTGGCGTGGGGCTGGGCCCGCTCAATTGACGAAAATGATCTTCGAGACCAGTTCCGCACTGTTTTTGGCTTGCAGTTTTTTCATCAGGCGCGCGCGGTGGACTTCCACCGTGCGGTGGGAAATCGCCAGTTTTTTCGCCACTTCCTTGCAGGTCAGGCCATTGACGATATGCATCGACACTTCGCGTTCGCGGGGCGTGAGGTTGACCGTGGCGTGGTGCGGGCGGTCCATGCGCTCGAAATGCCAGACCATCAGCTTGAACGGGTCGTCCAGGGTCAGGCTGTAGCCATGGGCCTTGGCCCAGAACACTTCGCCGCTCTTGTGCTGCATGAAGCGCTCGTCGGAATAGGCGCAGCTGTTGCTGTTGAGCAACCAGTTGCGGCTGCGGTTGCCGATGGTGGTGTAGTCCGCCTGGGAAGGGTAGATCAGCAGGGTCAGGTGGCCCACGAGTTCTTCATGGGAGTAGCCGAACAGCTGCAGGAAGGCCTCGTTGCAGTCGAGCATCACCCGGTGGCCGGTGATCAGCTGCGGGGCGGGGGACATTTTGAACGCCAGGCGCTCAAGGTCATTTTTCTGCTGGGCGAAAGCGATCATTGGGCATCCTGCCTCGATGTAAATTCGCAGCCGGGGTGCTGCTCCCCGGCGCGGCTACTTATCCATGTACGTAGTTGCACGAACTAGCGAGGGGTTCGTGCTGGAGGCATTGTAAGGATTGCCTGTGACAAGCAAAGAAGAAAATCGCCATGACCCATGATTCCGTATCCATCGTCGCTGCCGGACACACCCCCTTTGGCCGGCTGGACGGTCGCACCCTGGAAGACCTGATCGTTCAGGTCAGCCGCGAGGCCCTGGCGGACGCCGCCATCGATGCATCGGAGATCGATGCGCTGTTCCTCGGGCATTTCAACGCCGGGATGGTGCCCGATGCGTTCCCCGCGTCCTTGCTGATGCAGGCCGACCCCAGCCTGCGCTTCAAGCCGGCCACCCGCTGCGAAAACGCCTGCGCCTCGGGCTCGGCGGCGATCCAGGCGGGGATCAACGCCATCCTGTCCGGGGCCGCGGAGCTGGTGCTGGTGGTGGGTGCCGAGAAAATGACCCACAACTCCACGGCCGAGGTTACCCGGGCCCTGGCGGGCGCCGGCTACCAGAACGACGTCGAAGAGGCGGGGCTGAGTTTCCCCCAACTGTTCGGCCTGGCCGCCGAGCAGTACCGCGATCGCTATCAGTGCCCCATGGCTTCGATGGCCGCCATCGCCACCAAAAACCACTCCAACGCCATGGCCAACCCCCTGGCGCAGATGCACCGGGTCATGGATTTCGAGCATTGCAACAACGTCTCCAAGAGCAACCCCTATGTGGCGCCATCGCTGCGCCTGACCGATTGCTCGCTGATCAGCGACGGCGCGGCGGCCATTGTGCTGGCCTCGTCCAAGCGCGCCCGGCTGTTTCGGCGTGATGTGCTGATTCGCGCCGCGACCCAGGTCAATGACTTCCTGCCGATCGCCCAGCGCGACCTGCTGGCCTTTGAAGGCCCGCAGCGGGCGATTCACTCGGCGCTGCGCGGGGCCAGCCTGACCTTGACCGACCTGAGCTTTGCCGAGGTCCATGACTGCTTCACCATCGCCGAGCTGCTGATCTATGAAGCCATGGGCCTGGCGCCCAAGGGCGAGGGGCATCGGGCCCTGGACGACGGCATCGTCCGCGCCGGCGGCCGCTTGCCGGTGAACCTGTCCGGCGGGCTCAAGGCCAAGGGGCATCCGGTGGGCGCGACCGGGGTGTCGATGCACGCCCTGGCGTTTCGCCAACTGACCGGCGACCCGATCGGGATCGCGGTGCCGGGGCCGGAGTTCGGCCTGGTGTTCAACATGGGCGGCATGGCGGTGGCCAACTATGCCTCGGTGCTCCAGGCACTCAGGGCCTGAGCATGAATATCGCCAACTGGTTACTGGATGCGGGTCGTCGCTGGCCCGAGCGCCCGGCGTTGTTCAGCGGCGCGCGGGCAGTGGCCGACTATCGCGCCTTTGCCGCCCACGCCGCGCAGCGTGCGGCCGAACTGGTGCAGCAGCACGGTATTGCGCCGGGCGAGCGTGTCGCCCTGTTCATGAAAAACAGCTGCCACTACCTGGAATTGCTGTATGCCATCTGGTGGGCGGGCGCGGTGGCGGTGCCGATCAACAGCCGGCTGCACCCGGGCGAAGCCGCGTGGATCGCCGACAACGCCCAGGCGCGGCTGATCTTCACCGATGACGGCCAGGTGTTCGGGCCCCAGGCGCTGGCGCCACCGTGCCGGGAACTGGCCCTGAGCGCCTGCGGGCCGCTGGCCGAGCCCCTCGACAGCCCATGCCCGCGCCAGTCCGAGGACCTGGCGTGGCTGTTCTACACCTCCGGCACCACCGGGCGCTCCAAGGGGGTGATGCTGTCTCACGGCAACCTCTGCGCCATGTCCCTGTGTTACCCGATCGATGTCGACCCGGTAGCTGCCGGGGATGCGGTGGTCTATGCCGCGCCGATGTCCCACGGCGCCGGGCTGTACAACTTTATTCATGTGCGCTGCGGTGCCCGGCATGTGGTGCCCGAGTCCCGCGGCTTCAAGGCCGAGGAGCTGTTCGCCCTGGCCGCTGAGCTGGGGCAGGTCAGCCTGTTTGCCGCGCCGACCATGGTCAAGCGCATGGTCGAGCAGGCGCGGGCCCAGGGTTATGCCGGGGCGGGGATCAAGACCATCGTCTACGGCGGGGCCCCGATGTACCTCGCGGACTTGCGCGAAGCCCTCGCCACCTTTGGCCCGCGGCTGGTGCAGATCTACGGCCAGGGCGAAAGCCCGATGACCATCAGCGCCTTGCCCCGCGAACTGATCGCCGACTGCGACCGCGCCGACTGGGCGGCCCTGGCGTCGTCGGTGGGGCGTGCCCACTCGTGCGTCGAAATCAGCATTCGCGACCCTCAGGGCGCGCCGCTGCCCGCAGGCCAGCCCGGTGAAATCGCCGTGCGCGGGGCCACGGTGATGCTCGGTTACTGGCGCAATGCGCCGGCCACCCGCGAGGCCCTGGTGCAGGGCTGGTTGCTCACCGGGGACATCGGCTACCTCGACTGCGCGGGTTATCTGACCCTGACCGATCGCTCCAAGGATGTGATCATTTCCGGCGGCAGCAACATCTACCCGCGCGAGGTGGAGGAGGTGCTGGCCCAGCATCCGGCGGTGTTCGACGTCTGCGTGGTGGGTGAGCCACACCCGCAATGGGGCGAGTCGGTGGTAGCCTTCGTCGTTGCGCGCGACGGCGCGGTGCTCGATCAGCCGCAACTCAATGCCTGGTTTGTGCAGCGTATGGCCTCGTTCAAGAAGCCGACGAAGTACGTGTTTCGCAAAGAGTTACCCCGCAACAGTTACGGCAAGATCCTCAAGACCGAACTGCGTCTGTGGTTGATGGAGGCGGTGAGCGTTTCAGAAACGCCTTGAGGCGTGTTTTTCATGGATAGCGACCAGACAGGAGTCCACACAATGCATCAGCAACAGAAGAACCCGGCCCGGCAACGGCGCCGGGCGTTTATCGGTGCCACGTCGGGCCACCTTATCGAGTGGTACGACTACGGCGTCTACGGCTTTCTCGCGGTGTACATCGGCAAGGCGTTTTTCGTCTCCGACGACCCCACCACCAGCCTGCTGGCGAGCTTTGCCGCGTTTGCCCTGAGCTTTTTCATCCGGCCCCTGGGCGGCCTGTTCTTCGGTCCGCTGGCGGACAAGATCGGCCGGCGCAAGACCCTGATCACGGTGCTGGTGATGATGGCCGGCTCCACCTGCCTGTTGGGGCTGTTGCCGACCTATGCCTCGATCGGGATCGCCGCCCCGATCATCCTGGTGCTGATTCGCTGCGTGCAGGGCTTTTCGGCCGGTGGCGAGATCGGCACCATCACCAGCTTTATTTCCGAGTACGCCGGGCCCGGGCGCCGTGGGTTTGCCACCTGCTGGCTGATGGTCACCGCGGTGCTCGGGCTGTTGCTGGGCGGGGCGGTGGCCAATGGCATGACCTGGGCCCTGGGCGCGGACCTGATGCAGGCCTGGGGCTGGCGCATTCCGTTTCTGATTGCCGCGCCCCTGGGCCTGGTCTCGATGTACATCCGCCTGCGGCTCGAGGACAGCCCCGAGTTCCTGGCGCTGCAACGCGCCGGGCAAACCTCCAAGGCGCCGCTGCGTGAGGTCTGGCAATGGAAGCGAGCGATTGCCCTGGTGTTCTTCATCATCACCTTGCACAGCTCGATCTTTTACCTGGTGCTGACCTTCGCCTCGACCTACATGTCGAGCATCCTCAAGTTCGACAGTGGCACCACCCTGTTGTACGTGTTCGTCGCCAGCTTCTCGGCGGCGTTCGTCATGCCGTTCGGCGGGGCCTTTACCGACCGCTACGGGCGCAAGCCGTTTCTGCTGGTGGTCGGGACCCTGGCCACGCTGGCGATGTTCTGGTTCTTCAAGTCGGCCCCGACCGCGACGCCCACCTCGTTTTTCTTCCCGCTGATGGCGGTGGCGATCCTGTTCGGGCTCTACGCCTCGTCGACCTACGCCCTGATGAGCGAGCTGTTGCCGACGCGGATCCGCTCCACGGGCATCGCGGTGGCCTACAACATCCCGGTGGCGGTGTTTGGCGGCAGCGCGCCGCTGATTTCCACCTGGCTGATCAAGCTCACCGGTGACATCACGTCGCCCTGGTACTTCTATATCGGCACCGGCGTGGTATCGCTGATTGCCTTGGTGGTGTTGCGCCAGGACGACTTTGTGGCCCGCGCGGCCAGCGCCGAGCCGCCTGTTGCCCCGGCCCCCGGTGCGTTGCTGACCCCGGTGCCCTGAAGCCCTGCCAGACTCGGGCCGCGCCTGCGGCCTGAGTCACAAATCCTTGATTGTCTTCAGATTCTTCCTGGTCGATGCGGTTATAAATCTGGCGCTGGGTCCGTGCATTCTGAATAATGCGGGTTTGGGTGCACCCTGGGTCCCACGGACCGACAGGGCGCCGTCCCTCATCGTCAGGCAAGGATCGCAATGAATCTCACTCAGCAGGCCCGAGTGGTCAAGCTCATCAGCCCGTTGGGCGCCGATGTCCTGCAACTCGACCGAATGGATGGCAACGAAGCCCTGGGCCGTCCCTTCGAATACGAGCTGGCGCTGGTCTCCAAACACCATTCGTTGCCGCTGAACGCCTTGCTCGGCCAGCCGGTGAGCCTGTCCATCGAGCAATACGACGGTTCCCTGCGCTACTTCCACGGCATTGTCAGCCGTTGCGGGCAGACGGCCGGCAGCGGGCAATTTGCCGGTTATCGGCTGTCGGTCCGGCCCTGGCTGTGGCTGCTGAGCCGCACTTCCGATTGCCGGATCTTCCAGAACCGCACGGTGCCGGACATCGTCATGCAGGTGTTTCGCGACCTGGGCTTCACCGACTTCGAAGACGCCCTGACCCGCACCTACCGCGAGTGGGAATACTGCGTGCAGTACCGCGAGACCGCCTTCGACTTCGTCAGCCGCCTGCTGGAGCAGGAGGGCATCTACTATTTCTTCCGCCACGAGGCGGGGCGCCATGTGCTGGTGCTGGCCGACGACTACGGCGCCCACGGCACTGCACCCGGTTACGCCAGCGTGCCGTACTACCCGCTCAAGGACCGGATCCGCGAGCGCGACCATATCTTCGACTGGCACCTGGACCACGAGGTGCAGCCCGGCTCCCTGGAGCTCAGCGATTACGATTTCCAGCGCCCCAGCACCCGTTTGGAAGTGCGCTCCACGGTGCCGCGCCCCCACAGCAACGGCGACTACCCGTTGTACGACTACCCCGGCGAATACGTGCAGGCCGAGGACGGCGAGCAGTACGCGCGCAACCGCATCGAAGCGATCCAGACCCAGTACGAGCGCATTGTCATGCACGGCAACGCCCGGGGCATTGGCAGCGGGCATCTGTTCAGCCTGACCGGCTACCCCCGGCTCGACCAGAACCGCGAGTACCTGGTGGCCACCGCCCGTTACCGGATCAGCCAGGAGGCCTACGAATCGGGCGCCGTCGATGGCGAGATGCAGTTTGAAAGCACCCTGGATTGCATCGACGCCACCCAGGTCTTCCGTCCGCTGCCGCTGACCCCGCAACCCCTGGTGCGCGGCCCGCAGACGGCGATGGTGGTGGGCCCCGCCGGCGAGGAAATCTGGACCGATAAATTCGGCCGGGTGAAGGTGCATTTCTACTGGGACCGCCACGACCGCTCGGATGAAAACAGCTCGTGCTGGATCCGCGTCTCGCAAAGCTGGGCCGGCAAGAACTGGGGCGCGATGCACATTCCGCGCATCGGCCAGGAGGTGATCGTCAGCTTTCTCGAAGGCGACCCCGACCGTCCGATCATCACCGGCCGGGTGTACAACGCCGAGCAGACCGTGCCCTACGACCTGCCGGCCAACGCCACCCAGAGCGGGATCAAGAGCCGTTCGAGCAAGGGCGGCACGCCGGCCAACTTCAATGAAATCCGCATGGAGGACAAGAAGGGCGAGGAGCAGCTGTTTATCCATGCCGAGAAGAATCAGGACATCGAGGTCGAGAACGACGAAACCCACTGGGTGGGCCGCGACCGTTCGAAAACCATCGACCGTGACGAGACCGTGCACGTCCACCGGGACCGCACCGAAACCGTGGACAACAACGAGACCATCACGGTCCACGCCAACCGCAAGAAGACCGTGGACCTGAACGAGACGGTGCTGATCGGCATGAACAAGTCCGAGACCATTCTCATGGCCTCGCTGCAGAACGTCGGCATGGGCCGCATGGAAAACGTCGGGCTCGGCTACAGCCTCAACGTCGGCATGATGATGAACACCTTTGTCGGCTTGAACCAGACCACCCAGATCGGCAAGAAAAACGTGATCTCGGCCGGTGAAAGCTATCACCTGGCGGTGGGCGGCAGCGACGATGGCTCGACCATCACCCTGGACGGCAAGAGCCTCAAGCTCGGCAGCCAGACCATCGAGCTCACGGCCGACAAGGAGATCCGCCTGACCTGCGGCCAGAGCACGATCCGCATCACGCCCTCGGAGATCGAGATTCTCTCGCCGAATGTCGATATCAACTGCTAGCGCACCCTCAGGCAAACGGTCCCACAGACCTCAAGGATGGACAGATAGATGAGCGGTCTTCCCGTTTCCCACGTTGGCGAAAAGGTTTCCGGCGGTGTGATCGCCACCGGCTCGCCAACGGTGCATGTCGGCGCGTCCGGGGTCGGCATCGCCGACCGGGTGTCGGCCTGCGTGCCCAATGTCGGCCAGCCGGTGAACCCGATGCTGGGCTGCAAGCTGCTGCCCGAGGAAGTCGACTTCGCCCTCGCGGCGCCGGACACCTTCACCTTCGGTCGCGGCTACCTGTCGAGCAACCCGCGCATCAGCCGGCTCGGCCAGGGCTGGTGGCTGCCGGGGGAGAGCATGCAGCTGGAGCTGAGCCCGACCGCCTGTGTGCTGATCGACGCCCAGGGCCGACGCATCAGCTTTCCGGCCCTGGCGCCGGGGGCGGTGTTCTACTCGGGCACCGAGCGCCTGTGGCTGCGTCGGGGCGGCGCGCCGCAGGAAGGACCTGCCGTTCAGCCATGGAAGGGGCGCTGGGCCGCGGTGCCGCAGGCGCTGGCCGCCGACGAGGGCGCCGTGCTGCTGTTGATCGACACCAGCTACCTGCATTTCCAGCGCCAGGCCGACGGTGTCTGGCGCCTGCACGCCACGTTCGGCCGCAGTGGCTACCGCACCGAGTTCGGTTGGGGCCAGAACGGCCTGCTGACCAGCATCCGCGACAGTGCCGGCCGCAGTTACGCCCTGGTCTACCAGGGCTGTTGCGAACCGTCGCCGGGGGATGACGGGGTGCGTCTGCTGGGGGTGATCCTGGCCAATGTCGATGGCCCGGTGCCGGCCGACCTGGACCTGCAAAGCCGCCGCCTGGACTGGCTGGTGCGCTACCAGTTCAACGACAGCGGCGACCTGGTGGCGGTGCGCAACCGCCTCGGCGAAGTGGTCCGGGTGTTTGCCTGGCACAACCACATCCTGGTGGCCCACGGTGAGCCGGGCGGCCTGGAAGTGCGCTACACCTGGGACCAGCACCAGCCCCACGGCCGGGTGCTCAAGCAACGTGAAACCGACGGCCTGACCCGCGAGTTCCGTTACCAGCGCGAGGCCACCGAGGTGGTCGACAGCCTGGGCCGCATCGAGCGTTACGAGTTCAGCGGCAGCGGCGGCGAGCAGCGCTGGACCGCCCTGGTGCGCGCCGATGGCAGCCGCACCGAGTTCGAGTACGACATGTTCGGGCGCCTGGTGCTGATCCGCGATCCACTGGGCCGCGAGTTCCGCCGTCGACTCGATGGCCAGGGCCGGGTGCTGGAGGAGCAGACCCCGGGCAAGACCCGATTCCGCAAGAGCATCGACGACGAAACCGGGTTGCTCAGGGAACTGATCGACAGCATGGGCCGCCAGTGGCTGCTCAAGCACGACGCCAGTGCCCGCTTGCTCAGCGTCCAGGGCCCGGCCGGTATCACCCGCTATGCCTACGACGACCCGGCGCTGCCGGACCGGCCCACCCAGGTGGTGAATGCCAAGGGCGGCATCAAGCGCCTGACCTGGAACCGCCTCGGCCTGCTGGCCAGTGTCACCGACTGCTCGGGCCAGACCCGGACCTGCGAATACGATGGCGAAGGCCAGTTGCTGGCCGAGACCGATGCCCTGGGCCAGGTCACCCGCCGCGGCTACGATCACCTGGGCCAGGTCACCGGGCTGTCGATGGCCGACGGCACCCAGCTCAAGTACCGCTACGATGCCCAGGGGCGCCAGACCCATATGGCCGATGGCGACGGGCATTTCACCCAGTTCTTCTGGGACCGCGCCGAACGCCTGACCTGCGTCACCGATGCCGCTGGGCATGAGCAGCATTACCGCTACGACGAAGCCGGGCGCCTGGTCATGCTGACCAATGAAAACGGCGCCCAGGCGCATTTTGCCTATGACCTGCTGGACCGCCTGGTGCAGGAAACCGGCTTCGACGGGCGCTGCCAGCGCTACCGCTACAACGCCGCCGATGAGTTGGTGGCGCGGGTCGATGCCGACGAGCGCGAGACCACCTACACCTACAACCTCGACGGGCGCCTGCTGAGCTGTCAGCTACCGGCCACCGCCAGCGCGCCGGCGAGCAGCCAGCATTACCGCTGGCTGGCCGACGGGCGCCTGGCCGGGGTCAAGGGCGTGGATTGCGAGCTGCGCTTTGCCTATGACGAGGCGGGAAATCTGTGCCTGGAAAACCAGATCCACGCCGACGGCTGGGTCTACAGCGTCGCCCACCGTCATGACGAACTGGGCGCACGCCAGAGCAGCCGTTTTGGCGATGCCCCCGAGGTCAACTGGCTGACCTACGGCCCTGGCCACGTGCACGGGGTGCTGGTGGCCCAGGCCGAACTGGCGTTCGAGCGCGACGCCCTGCACCGCGAAACCCGCCGCGACGGCCGGCTCAAGGGCCAGCCCGAAGCGTTGTTCAACCTTGACCGCAGTTACGACCGCCTGGGGCGCCTGAGCCACAGCCAACTGACCCTGGCGGCGGGCGATGACTGGCGGCGCAGCTATCAATACGACGCCCTGGGGCAACTGACCGGCATCGATGAAAACCTGCGTCCGAACCGGCGTTATGAGTACGACCGCAGCGGTCGCCTGGTGGCCAGCCAGCGCAGTGACGGGGCGCCCCAGCGCTACACGTTCGACCCGGCGGGCAACCGCTTCGACAGCGAGGCCCCGACCCCGGCGGCGCAACACAGCAGCGCCAGCCTGCACAACCAGGTGTACCGCTCGGGTTATGTGCACAGCGACAGTGCGTCCCAGGCCGGGCCGCAGCTTGCCGCCGGCAGCCTGGGTAATCGGGTTGAAGCGTTCGGCGGCAGCCGCTACCGCTACGACGGCGCCGGCAACCTGCTGGAGCGCATCGACGCCGATGGCAGCCGCCTGCAACTGGCCTACGACGGTGCTCATCGCCTGGTCCACCTGGTGCGCGTGCGCGCCGATGGGGGACGGGTCGAGGCGCGCTATCGCTATGACGGCCTGTCGCGGCGCATTGCCAAGACCGTGCGCGAAGGCGAGCAGGAATACACCGTGCGCTTCGGCTGGGACGGCGACCGCCAGTGCGCCGAAGCCTTTGGCCAACGCCTGCGCACCACGGTCTACGAGCCCGGGGCCAGTGTGCCGTGGCTGCGCCTGGAGCAGGACTGCGAGCCCGACAGCCCGGAGCTGCTGCAGGTGCGCCAGGCCATGGCGGCCGAAGACCAGCCGCTGCCGGCGCAGTGCTTTCCGGCGTTGGGCGCACCGCGTATCGGCTTCTTTCACACCGACCATATCGGCACCCCGCTGAGGCTGAGCGACGAGCAGGGCCGCACCCTGTGGCAGGCCGAGGCCGACGACTGGCGCGCGGTAACCGGGCAACGCGGCGCCACCGATCAGCCGCTGCGTTTCCAGGGCCAGTATCACGACCCGGAAAGCGACCTCTACTACAACCGCTACCGCTACTACCTGCCGGAACTGGGGCGCTATGCGACCCAGGACCCGATCGGCCTGCGGGGCGGGCCCAACCTGTACGTCTATGCGCTGAACGTGCCCTCGGTGGCCTACGACCCGACGGGCCTGTTCGTGCCTTTGCTGGTGATCGGCGCCTTCGCCCTGCGCGGGGTGATCGGTGCCGGCATCGAGCTGGGGGTGCAGGCGGGCAAGCAGGTGCTGGGGCAGGTCAAGGACAACTGGGACAACGACCGCGAACTCACCGATATCAAGTGGAAGTGCATCGACATCAACTGGAAGCATGTGGCGGTATCGGGGGCCGTGAGTACCGTGGCCCCGGGTATGCTCACCACCGGCAAGAACGTGCTGACCTCGGCCAAGGCCCTCAAGACCCTGAATGGCCAGGCCGCCAACACCGCGAACCGCGCCGCCAAACTGGCCGCGCGCAAAGCGGCCCATTCCTCGAAAATCAAAAGTGCCGTCGGCACCCAGATTGCCTGGCAAGGCGCCAAGCAAGTGGTCAAGTGTCCGTTGAAAGACGAAGAAGAGGAGTGCCAGGAACAATGAAACGCATGCTGTTGATGACGGCGATCTTTATCCCGCTGGCGCTGTTGTACAACGTACTGACCCAGTATTTCGGCGAGACCTGGCTGGTGGTCGGGGCCTTCTGCCTGCTGCTGGTGGCGCTGCGGGTCGGGCTGTACCTGTACCGCCGGTCCAGGGGCATCAAGGACAACTACCTGGATGAATGAACGCGGCCCGGGCCCGGGCCGCACCCTTACTGGAATGCGCCGGACTCCAGGCAGAACGCGATCAGAGCCTGGTCGCTGTCCAGGTTCAGCTTGCGGATCGCCGAGATCTTCTGTGCGCTGACGGTCTTGATGCTGCGCTTGAGGTTGGCGGCGATCTGCATCATCGATTCGCCACGCACGAAGTGGCGTAGCACCTCGTACTCCTTGGGCGTGAGGCTGCTCAGGCCCTCGGCCATCGAACGCACCGGGCCGTTGTGTTGCTCGTTGTACTCAAGGTCGGGCGGATAGTGCACGCGTCCGCGCCGGACGTTGTCCAGGGCGCTGAGCAGCTCGCTCATGTCGTGGCGCTTGAGCAGCACCGAACGCACGCCGATGTCGTACAGGGTGGCGACGATCATCGGGTTCGACATCATGGTCAGGACCAGCACCTGGACCCGCGGGAAGTGGCGGATGAGGTAGGTCACCAGGCGAATCCCGTCGCCGAACTTTTCATCGCCCTCCATGAAATAGTCGGTGATCACCACGTCGATGCCCGGGTCGTCCGCCAACTGTTGGATCAAGGCGCTGGGGGTGGTGACTGCCGCCACCACCTCGTAGTGGGCGGTGCTGTTCAGCAGGCTGCTGACGGCAGCCAGTACCAGTGGATGATCGTCGGCCAGTGCAACGCGGATTTTTTTCATGTGGACACGATCCATTTTCAGAAGAAATGCACGGTAGAGGATAAGTGGCAGGGTTTCAGTCGGGCAGGCTGATTCGCTCCAGGGCGTGCAGCAGGGTCAGGCTATGCGCGTGGGTGGAGGGCGTCAAACCGGCCTCCCGCAGGTCGTTGCCGAAGTGCTCGAGCTGCTCGATCAGCGCCTCGTAGCCGGCCACCGCAAGGGAGCCGCGAACCCGGTGCAGCAGTTCGAAGATGCGGTCGTAATCCTGTTCGTCGAGGGCCTGGCGCAGGGTCTGGATATCCACGGTCATGGTGCTGATAAAGATCTGCCGCAGGTCGCTGGGCAGGCTGGGCGGTTCCTCGAACAACGGCATGCACTGCTCGGTGTCGAGGCCGCTGAGTTGGGACAGGCTGGCCCACAGCGTCTGCAACTGCACCGGCTTGACCAGCCAGGCGTCCATGCCGCAGGCCCGGCAGCGTGCCTCCTCCTCGCACATGGCGTTGGCGGTGACGCCGATCACCGGTCGGTCATCGCCGCTGGCGCGAATGCGGGTGGTGAGTTCATAGCCGTTCATGCGCGGCATGTTGACGTCGGTCAGCAGCAGGTCGTAGTCGCCGATCCGCCACAGGTCGAGGGCCTCGGCGCCGTCGGCGGCCAGGGTGCTGTGGCAGCCCAGTTGCTTGAGCTGGTGGCTGAGGGTCGCCTGGTTGATCGGGTTGTCTTCGGCGACCAGCACGTTCAGGCGCAACGGCGGCAGGCTGTTCAGCGGTTGCAGGCCCGGGGCGCGGCCGGTCGGCCCAGGCTCGGGTTCACCACGCAGCTTGCGCTCCAGCAGAAAGCCGATGGCGCTGAAGTCACAGGCATCGGCCAGGCTGGCCCCGGGGCCGGTCCGTTGCCCGTCGAGGACGATTTCAGTCAGGCCGGCGAGGGCCTCGGCGCGGCCGCCGGGC
>NZ_ATLP01000069.1:0-62553 GCF_000416215.1 Pseudomonas sp. CF161 | reverse complement strand
CCTGCGCCTGGCACGCCAGCGTCCCGGGCTGCTCGACCCGGTGACCCAGCGCCGCCTGGAAGGCGACGTGGCGGCCGAGCGCGTGCGCCTGGCCGAGTTTGCCACCCGCAGTGAAAAAGAACGCTTCGTCATCGCCGACCGTGCCCTGGCCGATTACGACCAGTTGCTCGGCACCTGGACTCCGGACCCGCAAGCCAAGGACGACGTGACCCGCTGGCGCATCGACCGCCTGGGCGCGCTGCGCTATCGCTCGCGCACCGACGAAGTGATCCGCCAATACCACCAGTTGGTGGCCGAGGGCGTGACCATTCCAACCTACGCCATGCGCTGGGTCGCCGCGTCCTTCCTTGATCAGCGCGAGCCGGAAATCGCCAGCGACCTGTATCGCGAGGTCCTGGCGGCGCCGGATGCCGACAGTGCGAACAAGGTCGAAGACAGCACTGCCTTGTACTACGCGCTGCTGGAAAGCGACCGCCCGGAAGAAGCGCAGAAGGTTGCCAGCGACCTGGCGCAAAGCCAGCGGCCACGGGTTGAACTCAAGGGGCTGCCGATCGGCAACCCCAACGATGACTGGATGGACGCGCAGCAATTGCTGGCCCAGTCCGGCACCTACAGCGCCAACCTGCCTGACAGTGAACAGCGGCTTGCGGCCCTGGTCGACCAGGCCCCGGGCAACACTGGCCTGCGCCTGGCCCAGGCCGATCTGTACCTGGCCCGGGACTGGCCGCGCCGCGCGGAAAGCCTGCTCAAGGAAACCGAGAGCATGGTGCCGCGCGATATCGGTCTTGAGGTCGCCCAGGGCCACACCGCGATGGATCTGCAGGAATGGCGGCAGATGGACGCGCTCACCGATGACGCCCTGGAGCGCTTCCCGGATAACCGTCAGGTGCAGCGCCTGGCGCGCCAGCGGGACGTCCACGACATGGCCGAACTGCGGGTCGAGACCTACGGCGGCAAGAGCTACGGCGGCGGCAACAATGGCGCCGGGGCAGTGGCCGGGAGCCGGGATTTCGGCATCGAAAGCGTGCTCTACAGCCCGCCCATCAATGAAGACTGGCGTCTGTTCGGCGGCGTCGGTTACGCCACCGGGGATTTCCAGGAAGGCACCGGCCACCACCGCTGGCAGCGTCTGGGCGTAGAGCAACGCACCCGGGACATGACCCTGGAAGCCGAGGTCTCCAACCATTCCTACGGCTACGGCGACAAGCTCGGGGCCCGGGTGTCGCTGGCGCGGGATATCGACGATCACTGGCAATACGGCGGCAGCCTCGAATACCTGTCGGCCAACACCCCACTACGGGCGCTGAACAGCGATGTCACGTCCAACGGCGGCAGTGCATTCCTGCGCTGGCGCGCCAACGAAAGCCGCGAATGGAAGTTGGCCTTGAGCCCCTCGCACTTCAGCGATGGCAACAACCGCATTGAAGCCCTGCTCACCGGTCGCGAGGGCGTGTACGCCTCGCCCCATGTGCAGGTCGATCTGGGACTGGAAGTCGGCACCAGCCACAACACCAAGGAAGACACGCCGTACTTCAACCCCAAGTCGGATTTCAGCGTGTTGCCGACGGTCAACGTCAACCACGTGCTCTACCACCGCTACGAAACCTCGTGGAGCCAGCAGTTCCAGGTGGGGGCCGGTACTTACAGCCAGCGTGACTACTCCACTGGCGGCGTCGGCCTGCTCGGTTACGGCCAGCGCGTGACCTGGAATGACGTGTTCGAAGCAGGGGCCAACTTGAGTGTGATCAACCGGCCTTACGACGGCGATCGGGAAACCGATCTGCGGCTGCTTCTCGACCTTACCTATCGCTTCTAGAAGAGTTTGACGATGCCTCTGATCACCCGTTGCATCCTCCTGCTGGGAGTCCTGATTCTCAGCGCCTGCGCCCAAAAAGCCCCGGAGTTCGTGCCGCCGGCTCAACGCCCGCTGCCGGCCAATGAGGCCCCATGGCCGAAAAACCATGTGCTGGGCATCGCTTATCACGACGTCGAAGACCGCGACCCCGATCAGGCGGTGGTGGCCGTGCGCACCGAGCGCATGATCGAACAGCTGGCCTGGCTGCGTGAAAACAACTACCGGCCGGTGACCATCGACCAGATCCTGGCCGCGCGCAAAGGTGGCCCCGAGCTGCCGCCCAAGGCCATCCTGCTGAGCTTCGACGACGGCTATTCCAGCTTCTATACCCGGGTGCTGCCGGTACTGCGCAGCTACAACTGGCACGCGTTGTTGGCGCCGGTGGGCGTATGGATCGACACCCCGGCCGACCAGAAGGTGGACTTTGCCGGTGAAATGCGCCCGCGTTCGCAGTTTCTGACCTGGGCGCAAATCCGCGAAATTTCCCAGTCCGGCCTGGTGGAAATCGCCGCCCACACCGATGCCAGCCACAAAGGCGTGCTGGCCAACCCGCAAGGCAACCTGCAACCGGCTGCCGCCACCCGGCGCTACGACGCAACCACCGGCCGCTATGAAAGCGAGGCCGAATTCCAGGGACGCCTGCGCAACGACGTAGCGACCATCTCCAAGAAAATTCGCGCAGTCACCGGCTACAACCCACGGGTCTGGGTCTGGCCCTATGGCGTGGCTGACGGCACGGCGCTGCAAGTCATCGGCGACCAGGGTTACCAGATGGCCCTGACCCTCGACGACGGGCTCGACGCCCTCGACAACCTGATGAGCAGCCCGCGCTTCCTGGTGGCCTCCGACCCGGATGGCATGCACTTCTCCAACAGCATCGTCGGTGTCCAGGCCGACGCGCCGATGCGTGTGGTGCACGTGGACCTGGACAACGTCTACGACCCCGACCCGGCGCAGCAGGAGATCAACCTCGGCAAGCTGGTGCAGCGCATGGCGGACATGGGGGCCAACACCGTGTTCCTGCAAGCCTTCGCCGACCCCAAGGGTGACGGCCTGGTGCACTCGCTGTACTTCCCCAACCGCCATCTGCCGGTACGGGCCGACATCTTCGACCGCGTGGCCTGGCAACTGCGGACCCGGGCTCACGTCAAAGTCTTCGCCTGGATGCCGGTGCTGAGCTTTGCCCTGGACTCCAAGCTGCCACGGGTGACCCGCTGGGACCCGGCCACCGGGCAGGTGTCCACCGATCCCAAGCAATACCGGCGGCTGTCGCCGTTCGACCCCGAGGTACGGCGGGTCATTGGCGAGATCTACCAGGACGTGGCGCGCCTGACCTCGGTCGACGGCATCCTCTACCACGACGACGCGGTGCTGTCCGATTTCGAAGACGCCAGCCCCGCCGCCCTGCGGGTGTATACCGCCAACGGCTTGCCCGGCTCGATCGCGGCCTTGCGCGCCGACCCGGCCACGTTGCAGCGCTGGACCCAGTTCAAGACCCGCTACCTGACCGACTTCACCCATGAGCTGACGGCCAAGGTCCGCGCCATTCGCGGCCCGCAGGTGCAGACCGCGCGCAACCTGTTCGCCGAGCCGATGCTCAACCCCGACAGCGAAGCCTGGTTCGCGCAGAACCTCGACAACTTCCTGGCCAACTACGACTGGACCGCGCCCATGGCCATGCCGCTGATGGAGGGCAAAAACGTGCACCAGTCGGGAGCCTGGCTCGAAGACTTGGTGGCCACGGTCAAGGCCCGGCCGGGCGCCCTCAAGCGCACGGTGTTTGAACTGCAGGCCCGGGACTGGGCGGCAAAACCGGCGGCGGATATCTCCGCTGAACAGATGGCTGACTGGATGGGCCGTCTCAAGCGTCAGGGCGCAACCAGCTTTGGTTACTACCCGGACAACTTCCTTGAGAACTCGCCGGACCTGAAAACAGTTCGGCCCGCGCTCTCCAATAAATGGAACCCTTGAATCATGATCGATCGACTCTTAGCCCTCTTGGTGCTGGCGATTGTCCTCGGGGTGCCGCTGGGCCTTATTTTCCTGGTCACGGGCCAGTTCCTGATGGACTTCGTGTTTTTCTACCCGTTGTTCATGTCGGGGCTGTGGATCGCCGGCGGCCTGTACTACTGGCTGCACTGGGAGCGCCACTGGCCGTGGAAGGAAGACACCCTGCCGCCGGTGCTGGAAGGCGAGCCGCTGATCACCATCCTGATCCCTTGCTACAACGAAGGGGATAACGCCGCCGAGACCATCCATGCCGCGCTTGGCCAGCACTACCCCAACATCGAAGTGATCGCCATCAACGATGGCTCCAAGGACAACACCGCCCAGGTCCTCGATGCCCTGGCCCTGCAGGACCCACGCCTGCGGGTGCTGCACCTGGCGGAAAACCAGGGCAAGGCCGTGGCTCTGCGCATGGGCGCCGTGGCTGCGCGCAGCGAATACCTGGTGTGCATCGATGGCGATGCGCTGCTGGCGCCCAATACCGCGGCGTACCTGGTGGCGCCGATGCTGCACAACACCCGCCTCGGGGCCGTGACCGGCAACCCACGGATCCGCACCCGTTCGACCCTGGTCGGTCGGGTGCAGGTCGGCGAGTTCTCCTCGATCATTGGCCTGATCAAGCGTACCCAGCGGGTGTTCGGCAAAGTCTTCACGGTCTCCGGGGTGATCGTCGCCTTCCGTCGCACCGCGCTGCACCGGGTGGGCTACTGGAGCCCGGATATGATCACCGAAGACATCGACATCAGCTGGAAGCTGCAACTGGACCACTGGACGATCTTCTACGAGCCCCGGGCACTGTGCTGGATCCTGATGCCGGAAACCCTGAGCGGTCTGTGGAAGCAACGCCTGCGCTGGGCCCAGGGCGGCGCCGAGGTGCTGTTCAAGAACATTCGCGGCATCTGGGAATGGCGCCACCGCTACCTGTGGACGCTGCTGTTCGATTACTGCCTGTCCACCGGCTGGGCCTTCACCTTCCTGCTGTCGGTGATCTTCTGGGCCTTGGGCAAATTCATCGAGATGCCCGAGGCCATCGCCGTGCACCACCTGTTGCCGCCGGCCTTTACCGGCCTGGTGCTGGCGATGGTGTGCCTGATGCAGTTCGCGGTCAGCATCCTGATCGACCGACGCTATGAAAAGGACCTGTGGAAGACCATGTTCTGGGTGGTCTGGTACCCCTTGGTGTTCTGGTTCATCAGCTTGCTCACCACCCTGGTCAGCTTTCCCAAGGTGCTGTTCGGGAGACATCAGAAACGGGCGCGCTGGGTCAGCCCCGACCGCGGCATCAAGCCGATAGATGATGAAGAGGAGGTGAACTGATGAAAATCATCAGAACCCGTCAACGCCCGTTCCTGGTGGTCGTCGATGTGTTTTTCACCGTACTGGCATGGATTGGCCTGCTGTACCTGTTGGTGCGTGGCCTGTTGCCGCTGGTCGGTTCCCATGAAGGCGGGCCGCGCATCGATATCAGCCTGCTGGATGCCTTGAGCACCCTGGAAATCTACCTCTGGGTCGCGCTGGTCAACGCCGCAGTGCTGATTGGCTGGGCGCGCTACCGACAACTGCGAAACCGCAAGTATCCGCCCCGCCTGCCGGCACCGGTGGTGGACGATCAGCGCCTGAGCGAAACCTTCAACCTCAGCGAAGACAACTTCACCCGCATTCGCCTGCCGGGGACCATGGTCGTGCACAACGACGAAGAGGGCGGCATCAGCCACGTTGCCACCCAGTTCTATCGCATCGACCCACAGGACCAACTGCATCCGCCGTTGGCCGCCGTCACGCCGACCCGGGTCATCCACCTGCCGGATGAAGACGACAAGGGCAAAGACAAGGCCTGAGCCCCTTTGGCACAATGCACCGAACGCTGAAAAGCCCCGTTTTCCGGGGCTTTTTATTGCCCGCTCAACCCAGGGATGAAGCACATGCACGATGAGTTACCGGCGGCCCTGCACACCCTGAGCGAGAGCGCACCGACACAGAAAGTGCGACACCAGGCCCGGAAACTGACCGATTGAGCGGGGTGTGCAGGTGCGTTGATTTCCACGGCGCTTGAACTACTGTGTATGTACAATTGTAAATACATATTTTTTCATGCGCTTTGAATGGGACGAAGCCAAGAACCAAGCCAACATCCGTAAGCACGGCATTGATTTCAATGATGTACCGGATATTTTCCAGCACCCCGTTTTGTCCTTGCACGATGGCCGTGAGGACTATGGCGAGGAACGTTGGATCAGCATCGGCTGGATCCGATCGCTGGTAGGCGTGGTTATCCACACCGAGCGCCGAGGGGTTGTGATTCGAATCATCTCGGCTCGCAAAGCCACACTGCAAGAGGCTAAACGTTATGTCGAAAACATCGAAAACTGATTGGGAGCGCCTGGCCAAGCTCGATGATAAAAGCATCGATACCGGCGATATTCCCGAGCTCACTGAAGACTTTTTCCGCCGTGCCGAACTGCGGGTACCGGTAAAGCAGGCGGTGACCATCCGCCTGGATGCCGACGTGCTGGAGTGGTTCAAAGGGCAGGGCGCGGGTTACCAGACGCGGATCAATCAACTGCTGCGTCAGTACATGCAGGCGCACCAGGGCTGATCGCCCGGCCGCGTTGATGAAATCCCGTGCTTGCCCATTTACAAGCAGCCCCCACCTCAAGCTCAATCAGCCCCCGTGCGCTGCACGAACGGTCATGGCCGGTCGTGCAAGCTATAGTCTTCAGCTCACCGACCCTCCGCGTAATAAAGGTGCTTGTGTATGTCTCGCTTTGCTTCTCGCACTACTTGGCTGACCGCCAGTGCCCTGTTGCTGTGCCTGCAACTGCCGGTTCAGGCCCAGGAGCGTTTTACCCTGAATATCCCCGGTGTCACCGATGACCGGCTCTTCACCTCTGGCAGTGCCAGCGATGCCAAGGGCTGTGGCGGGCACAACAATTCGCCGGCGCTGAGCTGGACCGCCGGGCCGGAAGGCACCTTGAGCTATGCGATCGTCATGCACGACCCGGATGGCGCCAAGGGCCAGGGCGTGGACCATTGGGTGCATTACGGAATCAAGCCGACCACCCGGCAGATCGCCGCCGGTGCCGGGAGCAAGTCGACCCTGGAAGGCGTGGGCGGAACCAACAGCAAGAAGACCACCACCTATGTCGGCCCCTGCCCTCCGATTGGCGACAGCGCGCACCACTATGTGATCCAGATCTATGCCCTGGACCTGGCGCCCGACGCCTTGCCAGCCGGCCTGACCCGGGCCCAGTTGCTGGAGAAAATCAACGGCCATGTACTGCGCAACAGCAGCGTGGTGCGGCGCTACGTGCGCTGAAAAAATTTTTTCACGGGGCTTAACCCGAATGGCCTAGGGGCTTCGTCTGAAGGGGGGAATGGATCACTTTTCCCCCGAGGTCAGCCCCCATGTCCCTTCCTCTCTACTACCTTCGTCCGGCCGCACAGGGTTTCGCCGCCGGCTTGTTGTTGGCGATCGCCGGTTGCGGCGTTTCTTCCAAGCCGGATGTCAGCGCGGTCGAACCTGCCTCGCCGAGCGGGGTGTTGGTCCCGGCTCCGGCCCCGGTTCCGGTTGCGCCACAGGTGCAGAGCGAAGCGTTGAGGGCCGATGCGGTGGTCAGCAAGCGCAGCATGAGCCGGCCGCTGATGACGGCGCCGAAGATGGCCGGCGATCTGCAGCCTGCCGGCTATCGCGATGAATCGCGCGAGCAGTACCAGGCCCTGGCTGACAACCCGATCCACAGCGTCGCGCAGACGCCGGTTTCGACCTTCAGCGCCGACGTCGACACCGGCGGCTACGCCAATGTGCGCCGCTTGCTGAACCAGGGCAGCCTGCCCCCCGAAGGCGCGGTGCGCCTGGAGGAGATGGTCAACTACTTCCCCTACGACTACGCGCTGCCCAGCGATGGTTCGCCCTTTGGCGTGACCACCGAGCTGGCGCCATCGCCGTGGAACCCCCACACCCGTCTGCTGCGTATCGGTATCAAGGCGTCGGACCGTGCGGTGGCCGAATTGGCGCCGGCCAACCTGGTGTTTCTGGTGGACGTGTCCGGTTCCATGGACCGCCGCGAAGGCCTGCCCCTGGTAAAAAGCACCCTCAAGTTGCTGGTGGATCAACTGCGCGACCAGGACCGGGTGTCGCTGGTGGTGTACGCCGGTGAGTCGCGGGTGGTGCTGGAACCGACTTCCGGGCGCGACAAGGCGAAAATCCGCAATGCCATCGAGCAGCTCACCGCCGGCGGCTCCACCGCGGGTGCTTCGGGTATCGAGCTGGCCTATCAGATGGCGCGCCAGGGGTTTATCAAGGACGGCATCAACCGCATCCTGCTGGCCACCGATGGTGACTTCAACGTCGGTATCAGCGACTTCGACAGCCTCAAGCAGATGGCCGCCGACAAGCGCAAAACCGGGGTCTCGCTGACCACCCTGGGGTTTGGTGTGGATAACTACAACGAGCACCTGATGGAGCAATTGGCCGATGCCGGCGATGGCAACTATGCCTACATCGACAACCTGCGCGAGGCGCGCAAGGTGCTGGTGGATCAGCTCAGCTCGACCCTGGCGGTGGTGGCCAAGGACGTGAAGCTGCAGGTGGAATTCAACCCGACCCAGGTCAGCGAATACCGCTTGCTGGGCTACGAGAACCGCGCGCTCAAGCGTGAGGACTTCAACAACGACAAGGTCGATGCCGGGGAAATCGGTGCCGGGCACACGGTGACCGCGCTCTATGAAATCGTGCCCAAGGGCGAGAAGGGCTGGCTCGAACCCCTGCGCTATGCCTCGGGCAAGGCGCCAGGCGAGAGCAGCAACAACCCGGAACTGGCGATGTTGCGCGTGCGCTACAAGGGGCCTGAAGGCGGTAGCAGCCGCTTGATCGAGCGCCCGATCATGGCGCAGTCCCAGCCTGCCACGCTGGCGGCGGCCAGCACCGACCTGCGTTTTGCCGCAGCCGTGGCGGCGTTCTCGCAGCAGCTCAAGGACGGGCGCTACACCGGCAGTTTCAGCCTCGACGACACCCTGAAGCTGGCGCGCGGCGCCCGGGGCGATGACCACTACGGCCTGCGCGGCGAGTTCGTGCAGCTGGTTGAACTGGCGCAAAGTCTGCAAACTCAGGCCCCACAACCTGGCCTGGCCGCGCAGCGCGACGACAGCCAGATCCAGAGTCGGCTTGAATGACACCATGACCCGCAGCGAACAGGAGTTGATCAGCACTATGGCGGCTGCGAACCCACCCTCCGCCGCCAGCAGCGATGAAGCGCTGCTGGCGCGCTACCGCGCCGGTGATCCGGCGGCCTTCGAGGTGCTGTATCAGCGCCATCGCCAGGGCCTGTACCGCTTTCTCCTGGGGCTGTGCAACAAACCCGAGCTGGCCGAAGAGGTGTACCAGGACACCTGGCTCAGCCTGATTCGCAGCACCAGCCAGCCCCAGGGCCGAGCGACCTTTCGCACCTGGCTGTACCAGATCGCCCGTAACCGGCTGATCGATCACTGGCGCAAGCACGGGCAGCGCAACCCGTTGCACGACAGCTACGACGAGCAAATACACGGCGAGGCCGATGACGCGCCGGGCCCGGAGCAGCAACTGAGCCTGAGCCGTGATCAGCAGCGCATCGACGCGGCCCTCGAAGATTTGCCGGCCGACCAGCGCGAAGTGTTCCTGCTGCGCGCCCATGGCGACCTGGACTTGCCGGAGATCGCCAGCCTCACCCAAACCCCGCTGGAAACCGTAAAGAGCCGTTTCCGTTATGCGTTGAAAAAACTGCGTCGGCTCCTGGCCGAGGAGGTACTCACATGACTGACGCCCGACAAACGCCGCCTTCTGTCGAAGAACAGATGCTCAAGCACATCCGCCAGCACAGCGTTGGCGAACCCCCGGCCAGCCTCGATGCACTGATTCTGGCCAGCGCCCGGCGAGAGCTGCCAGCACCCGCGCCGAGCCTGTGGCAGCGCTGGTTGCAGGCCTGCCAGAAACCGCGCCTGCAGATGGCGTTCGCCAGCCTGTTTGGCGTGGCCTTGATCCTGGTGCTGGTCCAGCGTTCGCCGGATCATTACCCGACGCCGACCATGGCACCAGCACCAGTACCAGCACCAGCACCAGTACCAGTACCAGCACCGGCTCCCGCCTCCGCGCCCATCGCGCCCATGGCCCGGCAAATGGCTGACCCGGCCCCCGCCGAGCTGGCCGAGCGCCTGCCAGAGCCGATGGTGCAGGGCGCGATGTCGGCGCCTGCTCCGCGCCCGGCGGCGCCCCTGGGCGCTTTGTCGGCCAGCCCCGCAGCCCCGGAGCGCAGCGAAAAAATCCAGATGCTCAGCGACGAGGCCTCGGCGCAGGTGACCAAACCCATGGCCGATCAGGCCAAGGGCAAGCCCATGCTCAGCAAGCGAGCGGCGGTCCCGGCGCGGCCGGTGGATGACGAGTTGCGGGAGGTGTTGCGCCTGCGTGAAGCGGGGCAGGTGAAGGAGGCTGACCAGCGCCTGGAGGCGTTGCAGCAGCGTTATCCACAGCTGGACGTGCAGGCTCGGTTGCAGGCGTTGCAGCGGCCATGATGCAAAAGGCTGCGCAAAAATTGGTCTGCGGCGCTGAAAGCGAGCACTATCGAGCCCAGGTCCGCAAAGTGGGAGATTGGCCATGGCGCCACGTATCGACGGCATCGCCAAACTATTGAATTGCCCGACCAAGGGCAACGATATACGCCAGGCGATCAAGCAGAGCCGCAAGGATTTCGGTCTGGAAGCTGAGGCAGAAGATGAAGAAGGGGAGCCACTGCCGGCTCCCGGTAACGCGGAGCCCGAGGCTCCCGATACCGACAAAAAATAGCGCCGCGAGCACGCTCGCGGCGCTTTGGTTTGACAGCCCCGCCTGTACTGCCCTCGACGCTTAGTTGTAGGGCGAACTCTTCAAGTCGAGAAACTCCGGCGGGCAGCCGGCCTCCCGCATGCGCTGGCCACGGTTGGGGTACAGCTGCCATTGGGCTTCCAGCTGCCAGCGATACCAGGTCAGGTGCTGGACTATCCGCCGACGGCAAAGCGGCGACAGTTGCGCCAGCCAGTCGGGGCCGTCCGGGGCCCGGCGCAGGCGCGTCGCGTAATAACCGAAGAGGTTTTCCCGCAGGCTGAAGCCATCGTCCAGGGTTTCTTCGAGGCTGTGCACATACTGTTCGAAACTCTCGCGCAGTTGCTGCTCGCCTTCGGCATGGTCGCGAACGTAGAGAAAAATATCCGTCCAGTTGATGCCGAACAGGTGGTCGCCCCAGTCGGGATCACGGGTGAAGTAGGGCCCCTGCCCGCGAAAAAACTGCGGGATTTCCCGACGCTGCAGGGCATCTTCGAAATTGTTGCTCATGGCTGGGTTTCCTCGCGTGAACCTTGGACGTTGCTGATGCTGACCGACAGCGCCACGCATTCGATCAGGCCGTCGAAGCCGATCTTCAGCTGCAGAAAATACCCGCCCGGCACGGCGGTGAGTCGGGTCCGGGCGCGGCCATCGAAACGTGTGCCGCTGACCGCCAGGTCGCTGATCCCTTGCACCGTCAGATCCACCGCGCAATGGGTCGGCGCCTGGCTGTCCGGCCAGGTGGAAGGCCGTGATGTCAGGCGCGTCAGGGCGCCCGCCAGGTGCAGGCTCAGTTGCTCGCCTTGAAACACCGGGCCCCGGGTGGCCAGGTCATAGGGGCTGGCCGCCATGCCGAATACGGCTTTCCAGGCTTCGGGGTTATCGACGGCGAACAACCAGTCGTAAGTGCCCAGGTCGCGCTCGGGCAGCGCCCGGCAGTGCGCCAGGGACGGCAGGCTGGCGCGGATCAGATCATCGCGCCAGCACTCCTGGGCAGCGTTTAGCAGGCGCTGGAAAAAATCCCGGCTGTTTTCAATCCTCGCCGGCCAGGCGGAGGGCCACTGACTGTCTTCGTAGTCGTCTTCGTCGTCCTCCCACACCTGCTGGAAGTCATGGCCCGGATCGGCCAGGGCCTCTTGCAGCACCTCCACCAACCGCCGCCGATGGCGAAAATTTTCCTCGCCGTGGGGGCGGGCCAGGCAATGCTGGCGGATCAGGTAGTCGCGGTCTTCGTCGGCGTTGGGGTTGTAGCGGCTGAGTTCGGCGTCGAGGGCGGGGGGCATGTCATAGCGCATAAAGCAGCTGACCCAATGACGCAGTGTCGGCTGGTAAGGCTGGTTGGAACCGGGATGGCACAGCATCGGGACCTCCTGTCCGGGCTCGGCGCGAGGCGCCGCGAACCTGGCCGGGACGCTGGCCATGCAGCGCCCTCTGGCGAAAGGCGCGAATGTAGCAAGTTGCGTCCCGCCACGACAGCCTCGGCAAGCGGCAGGACGCGATCACGGGGCCTCAGCAGTCGGCAATAAATTGCCCCCAGCCCGCCACCGCCGAGTCGCTCCGGGCCGCCCCGCCGGGGGACTTCACGCAGTGCAGGTTGGGCCGCGCCATCAGCCCGCGAGTGGCCGGGTAGCCGTAGTTGATCTCGTGCTTTTGATCCGGGACATAGAGTGCGTCCGTGCCGGTGCCGCGATCTGCGGTAGGAAGCATCCGTGCTCGTGGGGTGGAGTGGGGGTGGGTCTTTCTGTGTGGCGTGGGTGGCGATCACTGGCGCTAGCCGAGGTTTTCGCAGAGGCGCGCGCAGGTTGGGAGGTACGCTTATGCCGTTGCGGCAGGGTATAGCGAGTTCACTGGCCTGCCCCGCTGAAGGCAGGAAGCGCCAAGGCATTGCATGGCAATCAATCGTGCTCGTCAGGCCGCGCCGGCTGTGTTGGAGCGCCGGGTCCTGCGGTTTATCGGCCCGGTTTTTTTTCCAGCGCCGGGTGAGGCTCGGGCTGTGCGTACCACGGTGGGGTCCAATGTCCACGTATCAAGATCGATCAGCCCCTGCTTGTTGAGGCTCAGGTGCAAGCGTTTGAGCACTTGGTCGAAGATGCCTCGATTGCGCCAGTCGCGATAGCGTTGGTAGACCGTCGACCAAGGGCCGAATCGCTCAGGCATGTCGCGCCATGCGGCGCCTGAGCAGAGGACCCAGAGGACACCGTTGAGCATCAGGCGGTCATTGTTTCTGGGCCGTCCGGTTTTCTGTTCCTGGACAATGAGGTCTTTGATCATTTCCCAAGGTTCGTCGCTGATTTCATATCGTTTGGCCACGAGGTGCTCCTGTCTTTGAGGGCGGCGGCTTTACCTATGTTGGTGTCTCAGGGTTTTTCCATAGAACCTGGAGCGGATAAGCAGTCGAGCTGTGGAGAACGTTGAGGAACAAGGTGGCTCAGAACAATGCCAGGGCAATGGAGGCTGCCCGGTGGAGCGTCAGCGACGGCAGTTTTTCAAAAAGAGCTGATGCGGTGTATCGAGAAAAATCCGATCGTTTTGATTGGATCAGCGCTGATCTACAAAAATATGATTTCCATCAACAGTATCGAGCTGTAGAGGCCGATGGCAGGCAGTTCTTGCCCGGTCTTGATTGGCTTGACTGACAGCTTGAGCTTTAGCGCCGTACCCTCGACGGGAAACATCAGTTGTTCACCCAGCTTTAAATCCACGGCTTTGATGGTGCTGGTGATGTCACTCAACTGGGTTTTCAAACCCAGGTTGTCGAATGTGGTGTTCAGGGTGCTGCTGTCAAAAGAACCATTGCCTGCGTTGAAACGGAGGCGGACCTGACTGCCTTTCTTGCATTGGAAGTTCAGGGCTACATCGGTCCAGTGGGTGGTGTCCGATTTCAGCGAATGGATGTTCACCTTGGGAATATCAACGCTTTGCGAAGCCGGGAAACTGGCCTTGCAGGGCGGCTCGGTCAGGGTGCCGGAGATATTGACCTGAGCGGTATCATCCGCCCAACTGGCCGCACTGAGGCACAGCGTTAAGGCAGACAGCAGCGTCGTCCACAGGCTCACTTTGATCGTCATGGTTGTCTTGTCACAGGTATTCAAGGTTGATGACGGCCGAGGTGCTGAAAGTTCCCACGTGCGCTCCGTCGCCAAGTGAAAGCATCTTGAGCTTCATACTTAGGTCGACTATGCCGCTTTGACCAGTCAGTTTGCGTGTCCCTGTTTTCAAGTTAATGGCCTCATCGTTACTCTTCCAATAGATTGAGTATCCTAGGTTTACCAAGCCTGCGGAGGCTTCGTAGTCTGAATGTGAATAAATGCTCGCAGCCTTGACACCGATATTTAACGACGAGTTGGCCGGGCAATTCAGGGTCACTGGAATATCGACCATGGCGAGTGCGCTAACCTCATCGGTGGCGACGCTACCGATGTCTACGCTGATGGTTTTGCTGCTTGTCAGTTTGCAAACGGGTTTTGTCAGGGTGCCACTCAAGTTGATGGTGACGGTATCGGTTGCCGCAACGGCAGTTGTGCAACTCAGGCCCGTCAAAAACGCGATGGCCAATGATAGGGGCAGTTTCATGATCGGTTTCCTGTGCCTGTTCAAGGATAGGTGACGTTCAAGGTGTAGTTACTTGAGAACGATCCAGTTGGAGTCGCACCGACATTTAAACTGGGCTGGAAGCCCAGCTTAATAATGTTGTCACCCTTGATGAACGAGTACGTGCGTGGCGTGTTGAAGTTCACCGCATTACTGTTGTCGGCCCAGGTGGCGGCCATTGATAGGCCGGCCAGTGTGGTTGCTGAAACCCCCGGGCTGCCTTTGATAGCACTTTGCGTCGGATTCAGGGTTGCGGTCGCTTGGACGGCCCGGGTGCAGTTCAGCTTGATCTCGGCAATTTCCTTCGCGTTCGCCAAGTCGTCGTTGGCGATTGTGGCGAAGGACAGGTTCTGGATGCTGTTCGTACTCATGGAGCAGGCGGGCTGGACGACGGTGTAGCTTAAGAGGACGACATTAAGGTCATCAATATATGACTCATAGCCTTTGATGGACGTACTGGAGAGGCCTAGAGAGACCGTGTAGTTACCGCTAGTCGCTGGTGCTACACCTGAAAACTTTACGTTATAAGAAAACCTGGTGCCGACCGCGAGTGTTTCACAACTGCTCGGCATGCAGGTAGTAGAGGCCATCCCCATCGCTTGTTCTGGAACTTTCTGGTTGGAGTTGATGTGTAAAGCCTCAAACTTGTCTCCCTTGCCAAGGGTGTAACTTTGTTGATTTTGTAGGGATGACCCATAGGGGAACCGGCGTTTGACTATGCAATTGGCAGTCATGTTTATGGAGATTTTTTCGCTGGGGCGTAGAGTGCCCAGATCCTCCGTCCCAGCGCTGCCTGTGTTGGTGCAGTCCAGGTTGTTATAGATCCAGGCGAAGGCCTGCTTGCTGGTGAGCGAGCACAGCAGGCAAAGCAGCAGCAAGCTGCCTTTTACCCAGGGCAAGCGGTGTTGCTTCATTGTTGAGTTATGCATCGGGTGTACCTTGAGTGTCTTCGAGCGAAGCCGACTTGGCGTCGCAACTTATTTTCAGTTGGCCGATACCGGTCTCTGCCAGGGGGTAAGTACTTAGATCCAGATCCTTGGCGCACCACGGCTTGCCGTTGACGTTGATCAACAGTCGCGACTTGTCGGGTACACCGGTCAGAAATACCCGGCCCTTGTCAGCCACCATGGCGCTGTTCAGCAACTTGCCATCAGGGTCATAGAGCTGGGCCTCGGCGGCAAAGGGGGCGGGCTTGCCCTTGTTCGACGTTATGCTGACCAGCAGTCGGCGACCGTTTTGGGTTTCGAAGTGGGCCATCACAAAGGCGCCACGGTTCGGGGTCACTTCCTGGATCAGTTGCGCAATATCCGTGTTGTCCGATAGCGAGTTGGTATTGAGCGCCACCCGATTCTTACGGTATGGCTGGGCCGAAGAAATAATCGTATAGCCGCTGCTGTTGGTTTTAACTCCGCTTTTGGTCAGTACGCTGACGTCCGCGGCGCCAGGCGTCGCCACGATAATGTTGGTCTCCCCTAGCGGTTGGGTGAACATCAGCGTGTCGCGGGTGGCGACTAGCGCACCCTCGACGCGGTAGTCCATTTGGCGTGTGTTTTGATCTTTGTTGTAAGACCCGTTCCAAATGGAGTTGGACGCGTTGTAGCGAGCGGCAACCGAGCCGCCGAGCACGCGCTCGGTCTCATTGACTTGCTGATTGACCCCCAGGGAGTAAGACAAGGCGTTGTCCTGAAGGTGGCTGCCGTTGAGCGTGGCCGAGCGGCTGGCATCACCGTTTGAGTTCTGGCTGTTGCTCAGACCGATGCGGTTGCTGCTGCCCAGGTCGCCAAGCGGGAGACTCACGTTTAACGACAGGCTACGAATGTCACCACTCTCGCCGCTGCTCTGGGCTAGGCCCAAACTGTAAGAGACGTTACCGATACTGAAGCTGTACCCCAATTGCACCGAGAGGTTGCTCTTGGCCATGTTCCAGTAATCGGTTTTGGTCAGGCTGGTGTACAGGCCGCCATAGCTGCTCAACTGCTGCGATAGGTTGGCGCTAAAGCTGCTTTTCATATGGCCGCTCACATACGGGGAAAACCAGTCGCTGTTCCGCGCCTGATTCAGATACGGCTCGAACGAATCGGAGGTCCGTGCGCTGATGGCTTCGTTGAAGCTGTAATAGCCGATGGTGGAATAGCGGTAGCCAATCAGGCTGAAGTTGGTGTCTGTCAGGTCGATGGACTTGGAGTAGCGAAATCGATACGACTGACCCGACAGGGTTTTGGATTCTGCCCCCATGTCGTTGCTGATGGCGTGGGTCATGTCCAGCGAAATGGCGCCGAAGCCGGCGAAGTCATGGGCAAAGCCCAGCAACGCCGAATTGTACTGCTCGCTGACGATAGTGCCGCCGAACAGCGTAGTGCCTTCGGTCAGTCCCCGGCGCAGGGTGCCTTGTATAAAGCGGGGTTTTACGGAGGTCAGGGAGCTGTCTCCCGGGCGATATTGCCCGGCTGTCAAGGTGTAGCTCTGCTGACCCTCGCGCAACATGTAGGGCACCGAGGAAAACGATTGGATGTACACCTGACGCTCGCCATTGGGACCTTCGACAGTGACTTCGATATCGCCGTTGTTCGAGGTTGAGTACAGGTCCTTGAGTGCGAACGGGCCGGACGGCACCCACTGTTCGCTGATCACGTAGCCGCGTTGGCGTAGCGTGACCAGCGAACGGCCATTGGCCACGCCGCGCACCACGGGGGCAAAGTTACGTGCTTCATCGGGCAGCATGTCCAGATCGGAGGCTATGCCTATGCCGCGATAGGAAATCGTATCGAACAGATCGCTGTCGGTTGTGCTGTCGCCAACCGTGGCAATCGCCATGAGGTTGCCCAGGTTACGCTGGACATAGGTATCCAGCGATTGCCATCTACCTTTGTTGTTGCTGCTTTTTTGCCAGGTCGAGAAATTACGAAAGCGCCACGCGCCGTTGTTGATTCCGCTGTGCGCACTGCCGAATTGGGATTGCTGATTTGTATATTGGCTTTGGTAATTGCTAGCGGAAAAGCTGTAGTTGGAAAAGGCTACCTGCTCACCATCACTCCAGCTCTTGCGGCGGATTTCGAATGGAATGCTGGCGATATACGCCTGAGGGATTTGCAGGTCCAGGCGCTGTTTACTGAAGTCGTAGTCGTACGTGATACCGGTGAGGTCGCCGCTGAAGTACACGCAATTGTCAGGGTTGACCTCTGCGTTTTTCAGCCGCTCAGCGGTAATGCCCATAGTTGCCAGGGTTTGCAGGCTAAAACAGGGAAACAACTGCGCAGGGGTCGATGCCTGGCTCGCCGTTTCGCGGATAAATCGCATATCGAGTTGTTCAACGAAGCGCTCACCCACGGACAGATCTACACGGTAAATGCCGGGTAGTTGACCTTGGCTCATGGCTTTGACTTGTTCGATAACTTCAGCCGACGTACTACCGCCACCAATTTCCAAAAGCGAAGAGTCGAAGCTGTAGCCCGCATAAACTGTCGTTGAGGTTAATCCGATAGCACTAAGGATGAGTGCACTTCCGGACTTTATGTGGCGTAAGAAGACGTCCATGCGTAGTGGCAGCATGAGGGAACCCTTTTTTCTTTTTCGGTCGACTGATTCTTCACTCATTGATGCGGAGTGACGGGAGCCACCTTAACGACACTGCCGTATTCATCGATGTAGCTGAGTACGAGCTTGTCGCTATTTTTCAGCGGTATCTGAGTAGTGAGGGTGCTGCCTGGTTTGATCACGTCGGGTGTGTCTGGACGGGCGGTGTTATTAATCAGCAACTCGCTGACGACCACGTTAAAACCTGACGGGTTGTGTACAGTCAGTTTGCCATTTTCAACACGCCATTGAAGTTGCTTCACGCCGTCTACCAACGTGCCTTTCAAGTCGGCGGGTCGATAAAATAATTTGATGCTGGTCTTGAGGGCAATCTGCAACACGTTCTTGTTACGCTGTTCGTCACTGATAGCCGGGATCGCTTTTACATTGAGTAAGAACAGGCTTTCTTTGTCGGTCGGCAAGTTCTGCGTGTCGGTAGCAATAATTCTTAAAACGTTTTGAACCTTGGCATCCAGACGAAACAATGGGGGAGTCGTGATGAACTCATCTGCACTTTCATCCCGGTTGTCATAGTGGCTGACCCAAGACTGAACTAGATAAGGGGTGCCATCGTTGTCCGAGTTTGAAACGTTAAGGGTGGCGTTTTTTTCCTTGCCTTGGTAAACCACGCGCGTAGAGCCGATATCGACGCCTGCCTGAACTTTCGGCAACCAAAGACAAGCTGCCAAAGCCAGGAAAGCTACAGCTTTTAAATGCATAAATAAGGGCCTCAATATTAACGCCAACGCTCTCACTCAGTGCGAGCCTTGGCGTTAAAGGTATGAATTACTTGTAGGTAATGTCGAAGCTTGCCAGCGCGTTGACTTGACCCGTACCGATACTCGATACGGCTGGGTTTTCACCCTCGGCTGGGGTGTCTAGAGCCAGACGCACATAGGTAGCGGTGAAGTCGAAGGTGTTGGACAGAGGGCGCAGCGTGTAGTCGTTGCTGGCGGTGTTCAGGGCCAGTTTATTGCCAGTGCGTGCATCGTTGATCCTAATGCCGACGCCAGCCACCTGCTGCTCACCAACCATGCCCAGCACGGTGTTGTCAGTCGCGGCTTGTTGGCCGCTGAACATGATGGAGGCGTTTTTCAGGGTTGCAACGTTGCAGTTTTCCAGCGTGAGCGAAAACGGCGTGGAGCCGGCGGTGGAGCCGACAGCGCTCTCGAAATCGCTGATGCGAACCTGCCCCAGGTCTACCGCTTTATTCACGCTTTCGCTTTGGACGGTGCACGGGCTGTCGACGATTTTGCCAGTGAATTCCACTTCGCCATCAGCTGCGTTAGCGGTAGCGGCAGCCATGAGAATCAGCAGCGACGATGTGCAAAGTACAGTGTGTTTACCCATTTTCTGGAACATAGAGGCTCTCTTTAAAAACAAGTGTTGATATGTGGTCCTACTTTCAGATGTCCCCGTGCGAGTCGTGTCATTACCGATGCAGGGGACGCACAGGATGCGCAGCGCCGACGCTGATTACTATCAGACAAATCGTAAACGAGAGTTGTAGAGACGAATGGCGCCCACAGGCTTGTTAGGCGGTCTACCCATGCTCACTGGGTATATAAAATGTCACCTGCTTTATTCATCGGTATTTTAAAATCAGCCGCGCTTTGTAATATCGCGTATCAATTAATCGCTTTGTCTTCACATTCAGAAGGCGCGCGTCATCATTGAATGCCCAGCTCTAGTGGGTGTGTGGGTGTTGGGCGATCCGAGTGAGCGGTTAGTGCTGCTGCGGGCTGATGCGCAACAGCAGTCAATTACACTGCTCTCCACCCTGCTGTATGTATGAAAACTATTGTCACAAATAATACGCAGCACAGATCAATGGAAGCACTGTTGAGAACCCTGTTCGCGAGCGGGTGGAAGCACGTAACAGTTCGACGGTTTTCCTTGGATCAACTTAGTCTAACTTGGACCAAGTTTGACTAAGTTGGACGTTAGTGTGGCCGAGTTGTTCAGCATTAGATGCTCGAAGCTGGAGTAAAAGGTGCCGGCGTCGGCGTTTTGCTAGTTTGCTAGGGGGGCAGGCTCCAGGCGCTTCAACGCCACTGAGTAAGACGGTGATGGGGGCGTTATAACGCCACGAGTGTCGCGGCGTTTTCTTTTAAAGATCCCGCCTGCACTGCCCTCGACGCCGGGTGTAGAGCGAACTCTGCCGCCGTCCAGGGTGTCTTGCGCCGGTCAGTCCGGCTCCTGGCCGATGCTAATTGACCAGCGTCAGTGTCAGCATCGATTCGCTGCGTTGCCGGTTGCTGACGCGCGCCTCGGTTTCTGACAACACAGGCTGTATCTCCAGGCGCGCGGTCAGGGTCTTGCCCTTGGCATGCTTGTCCTGCAGCACCGGGACTATCTGTTGCCCAACGCTCAACAGGACTTCCCGGCCAGTACCCGTAAGCACTCCCTCCGGGGTCAATGTCCGCAGTTCCAGCGCATTGCCGTCCAGCTGTGCATCCAGCAGCCGGAACTGAGTGAACCCGCGTTTGCCGTAGCGCAGCTCCCCCTGCTCACCAGCGTCCCCCTGCACCAGCAGCTTCATGGCCCGGGCCGATGGGCAGACCACGCTCAGCGTCAATGACCGGGTGCCGGGGGTCACGCTCCCCCCCGGGATATTCTGCAACTGCCAACGCGACATCAGGCCGTAATCGACCACCGGGTTACTGACCGACAGTGTGCAGCGAGGGTCGGACGGCAGTTCCGGCGGCACGACGCCCCCTACGTCAGGAAAGGGGCTCGGGTCGGCAGCATTGGAACAGGTGACACCCATCAACAGTGCCAGCGCCCATCGTCCACAAAAAACGCTCAAATTATTCTCCTTGGCTGCACGTTGCCGTTGCATGTTCATAAATCCCCGATGTGTCCGGCGTCTCCGGCAAGTCCAGCGTCATCGTGCACACGGTCTTGCCGGACTGTTGCACCTCCAGCGTCATGCCGGGGGCCGCGTCCGGTACAAAGACCCGGCCGCCTTCACCGACTACGGTCACCAACTGGCCGGCGTCATCAAACACGCTGGCGCCATGGGGTGGGGGTTGCCCGTTCTTCATTCCCGCATCGACCAACACGCGGCGGGTGCGTATCACCTCAAAGTCCACCCGGCCGATGGCGCCCTGCGCCATTTCGGTTTCCTGCCAGGCATTGCCGATGTCGACATTCTTGGCCAGGCTTCGCGTATCCACCTGGATGCTTGAACGGCGGTAGCCATTGAGCGTCGGCAGCACCGCATAGCCCCGACCGTCCGTCCACACGGGCCCGGCCGGTGTATCCAGGCGCACGCCAGACTCTTCCCCCACCCGTGCAATGCCGAAGGTGTTGCTCACGCGATAAGGCGACAGGGTCAATCCTTCGTCATGGAGCACCGCTGCGCCGCTGGCGCGTGCCGACCAGTTGGAGTAGTTGTCGCTGTCACGACTCAGGTTCGCGCTGAGCTGGCTGACCGGCGTCACGAAGTCCATGTTGCCGCTGACTGAAGTACGCTTGTTGCGCAGGTCGCGTTCACTACTAAGGCCCCAGCCCAGGTCCTGGCTGGTGCGGTCGTTGTAGCGAACGCCGGCACGCGCGTGGTGGTTGGCGGTATTCAGGTAGCTATTGAGGCTGCGCCCCTCACCCAGCGGCATGCTGAACGAGACGTACAAGCGGTCATCCGCCTGACCGCCGAGGGTGCCGCTGTTGTGCTCGAGACTGACGCCCAGATAGGCGCTCCCGAACTGGCGACTCCAACCGCTGCGCAGGTAATCGATGTTGCGCCCGCCAAAGGTGGTGCTGCGAGCCCACGACAGGGAGAAGTTGCCCAGTTTGCCTGCCGACCCGTTAACGCCGCTGCCCCACTGGGAGCGGCTGCGATTCAGGTTGCCAGCGCGATCCGGCCCGGTGCGTTGCAGCGCTTCGCTCAACTCCCGGTAGCCGGAGCTGTACTGGCTTGCATTAAGGTTGACGCTCAGATGCTCGCTCAGACCGTGGCTCACGATGGCCGACAGCAGCGTGCCGGTATTGCCATGGTCTGTATCCTGGGCCAGGGTGCTTTGGAGGCTGAGGTGGGTCGGCTCCAGCAACTGGGCTTCCAGGTTCATCGACGCGGCGCGATAGAGCGTCGACCCCAGCACGCCGGCATTCAGGTTGGTAAACGGCGTGAGCTGCCAGCCGTTCGCCACCGTCCCGACCAAGGGCGAGTCTCCATCCTCCTGCTCGAGCCGGCCGGCACCGAACGACCAGCCCGGCGAGACCTGGGGCGCGCGCATCCGCAGTGTGGCGGCCGGGACGGTAAACTGCTGCACCTGTCTATTACTGTCCGTCAAGGTGACCACCAGGTCGGTGCGGGTGTTGAGCAGAGCAAACCCTTGCAGGCGGAAGGGCCCTGGCAATACGACGGTGCTGTAGACCAGCACCCCGGATTGGCGAACCTCGACCACCGACTGCGTTTGCGCCACGCCCTCAACCAGCCCAGCGCCTTCTTGACCGGTGGCCAGCGCCAACTCGGGGAACATCTGGAACCCCAGCACCTGGCCGGTACCGAACAGAGAGTTGGAGAGGTTGATCTGACCGGCCTGCAGCACTTTCCCGATGCCGACAAAGCTGCGCTGCGCATAAGCGGCCTGATGGTTGATCTGGTCTGTGCCATTGGAGCGGGCAAAGGTCTGGCGACTGCGCATGACCCAGTCGCCGGCATTGAGCCCCGCCTCGGTGTCGATCTGCGCGAAGTTGATCCCGCCGCCGGCGCCCGAGGCACTCATGTACTGGGTGTCATAGTTGAGCATCCCGGCCAGGCCGCCGTGCTGCCAGTTGCCACGCTCGGCGCCTGGCGCACTGAGCGCTTCAGGGGGGAGCACCAGGCTCACCTTGCCCTCACCCGGATCAGGCTGCACGTTGGTTTGGGGCCAGGCGCTGCGAAGGTCGAAGCAGGCCGTCTCTTCGGTATAGCCGGGGGGCGACACCAGCCCTGCCTGACGTTGAAAGTCCCGATCGGCACACAGCGTGCCTTGCTCATCGAACCGCGCCTTGACCCGCCCACGGACATTGCCGTTCACCGTCAGCACGACGCTGGTATCGCCTGGCATAAAGCGCGGTGCGTAACGGAACAGCTCGGCGATAGTGGGATCCATCCCGAGCCCGCTCAGGATCCCGGTATCGAAGGTGAGGTTGTCATGCTCGGGCGTGCGCGTGGTGGCCTCGGCCGCACCGACGCAGTCGGCGGCAACCACCAGGAGGATGCGATACAGCGGCCAGCGTCGACGCACATCTGGTTCTGCCATTTTCATGGCATCAGCGGCGCTTCATAGTTGTCGACGGTAAAACCCCAGGTGGTGGCAGGAGAGATGCGCACCGAGTTCGTCGTACCGATGGCGCTGTGCGCTTGAGGCGTCAGGCTCAGTTGCTGGCCCGGCAGGATATAGGTGTGCGGCAAGGGCCAGGTTGAGCCGTCCGGCAGGGTGGTCACGCTTTGGCCGAGGCGAACGACGTACGGCGAGGGGTTGTTGACACTCAGCACACCCGCCTTGAGGGACCACACCAGGTGTTTCCAGGGCTCGTCATCCTGGGCCAGGCCGGCCGGGCGAATGATCACGGGCAGATTCTGGCGCACGGTCATGCGCACCACGTTCTTGCTCTTGTCCTGTGGGGGCACGCCTTCAAACACCACGCGTTTGAGGCGCTCGGTTGTAAGCGGCGCTTGGTTGGTGAGGATGAAGCGCACGCGCTGGGTCTTGCCGGGTTCGACCCGGGCAGCCGGCGGAGTGATGATCAACAGCGCCTCCTTGTCCTGTTCGATATCCTGCAGGGTGGTCAGCAGGAGAACCGGAAAGGTGTCGGTGTTTTTCAGGTTGATGGCGCCTTCGCCATCACCTTCCTCAACGATAACCACCGAGGTTTCGGGCAGTATGCCCGTGGCCTGAGCGCTGCCCGAAAGCAGCCACAGGGCGGTGACAGAGGCCGCGTAAAAAAAACTGGAAAGGCTCATGCGTTCAATGGTCCACGCCTGTAATCACAAGAAACGGTCAACGGTGACCGAAGAGAAGCCGGGCACACAGGCCCGGTCGGGGGGGGCAATTACAGGTAGACCAGCTCCAACGTCGCCAGGCCGTCCAGCTGGACTGGCTTGGTGAGGTCAAGCTCGGACTTTTTATTGATATAGGCCTGAACGCCAAGCTTGCCGCTTAGCGTGGTGAAGCTGATGGGCTCCAGAGTGCCGGTTTTGGCCCAGCTAAAGGTGCGCGCAGTCGTGGAAATCAAGCTGCCAGTGATGCCTTTTACCCAAGTTAGGGTCGCGTCATCTGAGTAAAGACTGTCAACGCTTTGAGTATCCGCAGTCATGGTTCCGGTAGCCAGGCGCAGGCCATATCCGCCCACCCCCTTGGTGCCAGCCAGGCCCAGCCCATACGCTCTCATGTCCGGATTGCCAAATATCGCAACACCCGGTGCAGAAATATCGACCAGAGTGCCGTCGTTATCAACAGCACTTAAAGCACGGCCAGTCTTGGCGTTGAGTGCCACTTTGGCAGCGGCATCGCAGGTGATGGAGAACTCAACTTGCTTCTCCTCCAGTACGGTGAACGCGTCGTCGCTCAGGGTGTTGGGGAGGATGGTGCCGTAGTCCAGAGTGCCGCCACCGGCCAGCGTGGGAGTGCACGCGGGGGGCTTAATGGTGCCGATCACTTTTACATCAATGCTCTCGGCTATTGCGGTGCCAGAGGTGATGGCCAGTACCGCCAGTGCGCAGGTGGTTTTCTTTATTACATTGATCACGACTTTTCTCTTTTCATATGCAGTGCCAGACAAACAGATGGCGGCCGGGCGCACAGTGATAAACCACTTCATGGAACTCGCGGCTGTCACACGCGAAGTTCTCTTTAAAGCAAGTAATAAGTGTTGCCTCTGTTTCCCCTGTCCATTAACGGCTTGCCGCGACAGGAGATAGTTAGGGTGCAACGGTGACCGAAGAGAGACCGGGCACACAGGCCCGGTCGGGGGACAATTACAGGTAGACCAGCTCTAACGTCGCCAGGCCGTCCAGTTGGATTGGCTTGGTGAGGTCAAGCTCGGACTTTTTATTGATATAGGCCTGAACGCCAAACTTGCCGCTCATCGTGGTGAAGCTGATCGGCGTTAGAGTGCCGGTTTTGGCCCAGGTCGAGTTACGTTTGAGTCCTCCCACGGTAGCTTGGGTGCTCACTAAGCTGCCAGTGGGTGCGATTACCCAACCTAAGTTTTGATAATCATTTTGAATAAGGTCGACGCTTGTACTGTCCGCAGTCACGCTTTTGGGATCCAGGCGCAGGCCATATCCGCCTATCCCCTTGGTGCCAGTCAGGCCCAGCCCATACGATGGCGTTACCGTTGATCCAAATATCTTGAAGTGCGAAAGAGCAACATCGGCCAGAGAGCCGTCCTGAGCAACAGCACTTAAAGCGCGGCCAGTCGAGGAGACGATTGCCACCTTGGCAGCGGCATCGCAGGTGATGGAGAACTCAACTTGCTTCTCCTCCAGCAGGGTGAACGCGTCGTCGCTCAGGGTGTTGGGATTGATGGTGCCATAGTCCAGAGTGCCGCCACCGGCCAGGGAGGGAGTGCACGCGGGCGGTTTAATGGTGCCGATTACTTTTACATCAATGCTCTCGGCTATTGCGGTGCCAGAGGTGATGCCAAATATAGCCAGTGCACAGGTAGTTTTTTTTATTACGGTGATCACATTTTTTCTCTTTGCTATGAACGCCCGACAAACACATGGCGGCCGGACGTACAGTGATAGAACACTTCATAGAGTTCGCTGCTGTACCAGACGAGGTTCTCTTTAAAGCAAATAGATTCCCCTGCGATTAATGGTTTCCCACGACAGGAGATAATTAGCATGCAATAGGACAGTTACTAATTTCCATAAAATAAATCGTAAGTGAACATTTGAGGAGGAGGAGGGCGAGAGGCTGGATTAGTTGCGATGATCAAGTAATTCGGGGGGTGAGGCCATAAATGATGTTGCTGTCATCATTCATCTTTATTTTAAAAACTATTGTGGGTTCGGTAGTATCACCGGTCTTTCTTGCGATCTATTTTGCGAACCCGCAACAGAGTCCTTAATGATTGAGTTTGCGCCGCCATAGTTGGGGTTCGCCGAGTGTTTTGCGCGGTCCGAGTGGGCGATCAGAACCGTTGATCGGTGATTTCAATTCGATATCAGCGATACTGCGCCAGGTACACCAGTTATGTATGAAAAGTATTGTCGCAAATAATGCACGGCACAGACCAAGCAGGCCTGTGTCGTAGCACGGTTCACGGTCGCGTCCAGGGCGGGGTTGCACACCTGCAGATGCTCGACGCTGGAACAGCAGCGACCGGCGATGCAGTTCGGGCCTGGGGACAGGCTTATGGCAATGGCTACCGAGGCTCAGCAAGTACGGGATGAGGGCGTTGTGCTTGTGCTGCTGTGCGGCTGGCGATAGCGCGCCAGGTTGTTCAGCGCGGCCTGGCGAAACAGGCTGACATCGATGCCCACGGCAATGAACTGGCCGCCCCATTCGCGGTAGCGGCGCGCTGGCGTAGGGCGCTGGTTTTTCCTGATCCACAAAAAAGCCCCAGGCCATAAGACCTGGGGCTTTTTCGATGTATCTGGTGCACCCGGCGGGATTCGAACCCACGACCCCTGCCTTCGGAGGGCAGTACTCTATCCAGCTGAGCTACGGATGCAGTGCGGGCGACATCATACCCATGTCCGCCCGGGGCGTCCACGCCGGTTTTTGTTTCGCTCGCGGGGCGTGGGGCGGGCTGTGCAGGCGCCGCTGTTCTTCACCTGTCGGGCTGACGATCAGCGGTAAAGGCAGATGGCCATCGCCGCTTGGACTTTGCGCTAAAGTCGTTGGGCGACGTTTATCCGGCTGTGGCCATCGCGTCCTGGCACCGTCGCCCAGTCCCTTTATCAAGGAGAGAAAGATGTCCGATTCCCTGGTCAATCCGCAGACCACTGAGGTGCTGACCCAGACCACCCACCAGGCCCATAGGCTGGTCTCGTCGTCGACCGCCGCTTGCTTCGATGGAGACAGCAAGCTGGCGTTGGCAGCCCAGGCGGTGTTGCTCAAGCAGATGCCTGGCGGCCCTGGCCAAGATGCGCCGCTCGCCCCCACTGAGGACGCCTTGGTTATCGTGAGTAGTGACGTGCCGTTGGGCGCCTGACTCTTGCGAGTGTTTGTTTCTTTGCACCCCACCCTGGGAGGGAATATTCGATGGCAGACACCCCTGAAAATGATATGGCCGCCTTCCTGCAACTTGCCGAAAGGTATTTGAAGCGCCCATTGGACCGTTATGAAAAGGAGCTGCTGGAGCGGTACAGACTGGCGCTGGCGGCCAGCGGCCAGGCATCGTTAAACGCCATACAGGTGATGGAGATGATTATCCAGGGCGTTAATCCGCATGCGTCGCGTAAGGCGAACGAGGCGAATCTCGCACCATTCCTGGCCAGCAAAGAGGTGCCACGGCCGCTTCAAGCGACCCACCTCGAGGCTCAGTTGTCGGCTCGCACTGCGGCTGTGCAGCCGCTGACGTCGATCGATGATCTGGAGGGGCGACCCGGCGCGCAGGGCACCGAAAAAGTGGCCCAGGCCGGGGCACCCGACGACCTCAAGAGCCTGTTGGCGCTGCTCAAGTCGTTTCAATCCTAAGGGCCTGAGTCTCCCGCGCTGGGCGTCCAGCTTCCCGCCCCTGGGGCCTTGTCGGGTCGCAGGGGCATTTTGGCATCAGTGCTGGGAATCACGCTGATCTGAAATTTTCGGCAAATGCGCCGTTTTCGTTCTTTTTTTCGAACGGACTATTGTCCTTTACCCCTGTTGACCCTAGGATCGTTTGAGATTTCAAACGCTCTCGCTTGGGTGCTGCGCTGCGCGCGTGTCTTTTGTGCGCTTTTTCTGTCATCACCCGGTGATTGAATTCCCTGACGGCAGCCACCTGTTGGCGCCTTTCAACAATCACAATTCGCCCCGCGCCCGCGCGGTGCTGTTAAGGAAGCCGACATGCAGCTCAAAGACACCCAATTGTTCCGCCAACAAGCCTTTATCGATGGGGCCTGGGTCGACGCGGACAATGGTCAGACGATCAAAGTGAACAACCCGGCCACCGGCGAAATCATCGGCAGCGTGCCGAAAATGGGCGCCGCTGAAACCCGTCGCGCCATTGAAGCGGCCGACAACGCCCTGCCAGCCTGGCGTGCACTGACCGCCAAGGAGCGCGCCAACAAGCTGCGCCGCTGGTACGAGCTGCTGATCGAAAACCAGGACGACCTCGCGCGCCTGATGACCCTGGAACAGGGCAAGCCACTGGCCGAAGCCAAGGGCGAAATCGTTTACGCCGCCTCGTTCATCGAGTGGTTCGCCGAAGAAGCCAAGCGCATCTACGGCGACGTGATTCCTGGCCACCAGCCCGATAAGCGCCTGATCGTGATCAAGCAGCCGATCGGCGTGACCGCTGCCATTACCCCGTGGAACTTCCCGGCGGCGATGATCACCCGTAAAGCCGGCCCGGCCCTGGCCGCCGGTTGCACCATGGTCATCAAGCCTGCGTCGCAAACCCCGTTCTCGGCCCTGGCCCTGGTTGAACTGGCGCACCGCGCCGGTATCCCCAAAGGCGTGCTCAGCGTGGTGACCGGCAGCGCCGGCGACATCGGCGGCGAGCTGACCAGCAACCCGATCGTGCGCAAGCTGTCCTTCACCGGCTCTACCGAAATCGGTCGCCAGCTGATGGCCGAATGCGCCAAGGACATCAAGAAAGTTTCCCTGGAACTGGGCGGTAACGCGCCGTTCATCGTGTTCGACGACGCGGACCTGGATAAGGCCGTCGAAGGCGCGATCATTTCCAAGTACCGCAACAACGGCCAGACCTGCGTTTGCGCCAACCGCCTGTACATCCAGGACTCGGTCTACGACGCGTTCGCCGAAAAACTCAAAGTGGCCGTGGCCAAGCTGAAGATCGGCAACGGTCTGGAAGAAGGCACCACCACCGGTCCGCTGATCGACGAAAAAGCCGTGGCCAAGGTCCAGGAACACATCGCCGATGCCCTGAGCAAAGGCGCGACCCTGCTGGCTGGCGGCAAGGTCATGGAAGGCAACTTCTTCGAGCCGACCATCCTCACCAACGTGCCGAAAAACGCCGCCGTGGCCAAGGAAGAAACCTTCGGTCCATTGGCGCCGCTGTTCCGCTTCAAAGACGAAGCCGAAGTCATCGCCATGTCCAACGACACCGAGTTCGGCCTGGCATCCTACTTCTACGCCCGTGACCTGGGCCGTGTGTTCCGTGTGGCTGAAGCCCTGGAATACGGCATGGTCGGCGTCAACACCGGTTTGATCTCCAACGAAGTCGCGCCTTTTGGCGGCATCAAGGCTTCGGGCCTGGGCCGTGAAGGTTCCAAGTACGGGATCGAGGATTACCTGGAAATCAAATACCTCTGCCTGGGTATCTGATCCGGTTTCAAGCGCAAAGGGCACGAGAGCGCTGTCCCTTTGCGCAGCTGTAAAAACGCACTTTTCAAGGTGGCCCGGGACCGCTCCGGCAGTCGATCATCGCATGCTGTCGCAGGCGCCTCCCCGCCCCGCAACCCTTGAACCACACCGTTTTAAGAACGGTGAATGAGGACACTATGAGCAAGACCAACGCATCCCTGATGAAACGCCGCGAAGCTGCCGTACCACGCGGTGTTGGCCAGATTCACCCGATCTTCGCCGAGTCGGCGAAGAACGCCACCGTGACCGACGTTGAAGGTCGCGAGTTCATCGATTTTGCCGGCGGTATCGCCGTGCTCAACACCGGTCACGTGCACCCGAAAATCATCGCCGCGGTGACCGAGCAACTGAACAAGCTGACCCACACCTGCTTCCAGGTGCTGGCGTATGAGCCCTATGTCGAGCTGTGCGAGAAAATCAACGCCAAGGTGCCAGGTGATTTCGCCAAGAAAACCCTGCTGGTGACCACCGGTTCCGAAGCCGTCGAGAACGCCGTGAAAATCGCCCGCGCCGCCACTGGCCGCGCTGGCGTGATCGCCTTCACCGGCGCCTACCACGGTCGCACCATGATGACCCTGGGCCTGACCGGTAAGGTCGTGCCTTACTCGGCCGGCATGGGCCTGATGCCAGGCGGCGTGTTCCGCGCGCTGTTCCCGAACGAATTGCACGGTGTGAGCGATGACGATTCCATCGCCAGCATCGAACGCATCTTCAAGAACGATGCCGAGCCGCGTGATATCGCTGCCATCATCATCGAGCCGGTGCAGGGCGAAGGCGGCTTCTACGTCGCGCCTAAATCCTTTATGAAGCGTCTGCGTGAACTGTGCGACAAGCACGGCATTCTGTTGATCGCCGATGAAGTGCAGACCGGCGCTGGCCGTACCGGCACCTTCTTCGCCATGGAGCAGATGGGCGTTACCGCCGACCTGACCACCTTCGCCAAATCCATCGCAGGCGGCTTCCCGCTGGCCGGTGTCTGCGGCAAGGCCGAGTACATGGACGCCATCGCTCCAGGCGGCCTGGGCGGCACCTACGCCGGTAGCCCGATCGCTTGCGCGGCGGCCCTGGCGGTCATGGAAGTGTTCGAGGAAGAGCACCTGCTGGACCGCTGCAAGGCCGTGGGCGAGCGTCTGGTAACCGGTCTGAAAGCCATCCAGGCCAAGTACCCGGTGATCGGTGAAGTGCGTGCCCTGGGCGCGATGATCGCGGTCGAGCTGTTCGAAAACGGCGACAGCCACAAGCCGAACGCTGCCGCGGTGGCATCGGTGGTGGCCAAGGCTCGCGACAAGGGCCTGATCCTGCTGTCGTGCGGCACCTACGGCAACGTGCTGCGGGTCCTGGTGCCCCTGACCTCGCCGGACGAGCAACTGGATAAAGGCCTGGCGATCATTGAAGAGTGCTTCTCGGAACTCTGATTGGTTGTGACCTGATCGACAAAAAAACCCGCTTCGGCGGGTTTTTTTATGGCTTGAGGGCCGGCGCACGGCATTTACGCTGTATGGATGGCGCCCCATTGACTAAGGTGCAAAGGATTGCTTTGGGAGCGTGCTGCATGACTGCTGTGGATTTACCCGCTATACCGCGTGTGCTGATTGCCGAGGCAGACCCGTGGTCGCGTGATTTGTTGACCCAGGTTTTACTGAGTGTGCGCTGCGACGCTCGGCTGGACGTGTGTGCCAACGGCCAGGAAGCCTTGCAGCTGTTGAGTGAAAAAGCCTATGACCTGGTGATCGCCGACTGGGAGTTGCCCGGTGTCGATGGCCTGAGTGTTTTGCGCAGCGTGCGCCAGCGCCGGCGCAACCCGGTACTGCCGTTCATCCTGCTGAGCAGTCGCAGCGACAGCGCCAGCGTACGTGAAGCCCTGCCCCTGGCGCCCACGGCCTACCTGACCAAACCCCTGAACATGGACGGCCTGACCCAGCGCCTGCAGGACCTGCTGCTCAACGCCGGCGAGGAAGTCTCCTGCGAGGTGCCGGCACTGGCGCCGGGCATGACCCTGTGGAGTTTCCTTGAGCGGCGCCGCGAGAGCGCCGATGGCGCGCCTTTGTTGGCCGATGTGCAGTTGGCGGTCAAGCGCAGCCTCAACCCCACAGGCCTGGACCTGAAGCTGCTGGAAGAGGAGGTCCGCACCGATCCGCAAATCACCGCGGTGTTGATCGCGGCGGCCAACAGCGCCGCGCAGCACCACGGCAGCGCGGTGCAAACCTTGTCCCAGGCCCTGCACCGCCTGGGCACCGGGCAAAGCATGAACCTGATTCTGGGCCTGGCGCTCAAGCGCAGTGCGCGGTTGAGCGACCCGGCCCTGGCCGACTACGCCGAACGTTACTGGGATTTGTCGCTGCACACGGCGGAATACGGCCGGACCCTGGCGCGCCTGCTGGACCTGGATCAGGAGCGCTGTTACTGCGCCGGCATGTTGCATCGCCTCGGCGACCTGGCGTTGCTGCGCTGCCTGCAGGAGTGGAAACAGGCCGGTGGCGAGCTGGACGATCAGGAAGAAATCGGCGACGCCCTGGATGAGTTCGGCGCCAGCTACGGTTCGGCGTTGCGCACTCGCTGGCGTCTGCCCCTGGAGTTGCGTGAGCTGATCGCGTCGGTCTATCAGCTCGGTGGCGGGGTGTATTCCCGTGAAGCCCTGGTGATGAACCTGGCGGCACAGCTGGCCCGTCTGCGGCCGTCAGAAGGCGTTGAAGACATCGCCAAAAGCAAGACTGCGCGCCTGCTGAAGATCGGCCTGCCGGAGTTGATGCGCCTGCGCAAAGGCTGATCCGCGCCAGGGCCTGCGCCAGAGCGCTCAGCGAAAGATTTCGAGAAAGCTGAACCAGCTATCGACTGTGTCGTCCGCCGCCAGAATCGCCAGGTACAGCGGCGGCAGCGACAGGATGATCAGCAGGGGCACCGCCAGTTCGAAGCCATTCCTGAACCAGAGCATGACGCCCATTCCCAGTAGAAACGCGCCGAAGCCGAACGCCAGGAAACGCTGCAGAAAGCAGCCGCCGCGTTGCTTGCCGTTGATGCGCTTGAGTCGCTGCTGTTCGTTCATGGGCACAGGGAGGCGGAAGGGGCCGCTACTTTAGCAAATCTTCCGATGCGTCAGCCCGAGACAATCCGATTCTTGCCTTCACGCTTGGCCTGGTACATGGCGGCGTCGGCGCGGGCGAACAGGCTGTCGAGGTTTTCATCGTCGTCGCCGAGGTTGCTCAGGCCCTGGCTGACGGTAATGCCGAACGTCTGGCCTTCATGCTCGAAGCTCAGGCGCTGGATTTCCCGTTGCAGGCGTTCCGCGACCTGCCGGGCGATGTCCGGCGCGCAGCCCGGAAATACCGCGGCAAATTCTTCGCCGCCGATGCGCCCGAACAGGTCGCCCCGGCGCAGGGCGGCGCGGCCGCTTTCAGCGATGTGTTGCAGGACGATATCGCCCGCCGGATGGCCGTAGGTGTCGTTGATCACTTTGAAGTCATCGATGTCCAGCAGCAGAAAGGCCATCTGCGAGCCCTGGCTGCGGGCCTGGTCGAACTCGCGGTTGGCGCATTCGAAGAAGTGGCGGCGGTTGCTGCTCTGGGTCAGGACGTCAGTGGTGGCCAGGCGCTGCAGTTCGTTTTCCAGGTGCTTCTTTTCGGTGATGTCTTCGGCAATGCCGACGATGATCACCCGCTGCCCGGCCTCGGGGTTGCGGTTGATAAAGCACTTGTCGCTGAGCCAGCGAATCTGGCCTTCGGCATCGATGATGCGGTATTCGCGATCTTCCACCGCGCCCTTTTCCAGCACCTGGGCCAGGCTGCGCTCGGCGTATTCCAGGTCGTCGGGGTAGATGCTGTCGCGCCATTCATTGAAGTCGGCAAGCAACAGGCCGGCAGAGCGCCCGAAAATGCGTTCATAGGCCGGGCTGACGTAAAGCATCTGACGGTTTTCCCAATCAAAGGCCCACAGCACGGCATTGACGCTGACCAGCAACGAGCTGAACAGCTGTTCGCGTTCGGTCAGGCGCGCCACTTCGCCTTGGGCATGAATCAAGGCCATCAGGGTTTGCGCGGCTTCTGGCCATTGCGGAAGGGAGGAGTCTTGTAGGTTTTTATTGACCATCGGCACAACTCTCAAAGGGCGTGCGCCGCTCGAGGTTCGAACGCGGCCACTGCGTGGGGCCCCTTATCAATTATTTCTTGTGCCACAGCAGGCGCTCACGCTTTGGTGTGGGAATTAATTGATAAAAGGTCTCGGCCCGCCTGGATGGCGAAGTGTCTTTGAGATAGGGGAAACGGAGCTAAGTTCCCGCCGCGTGTGGCGAGGCGGCGTGTGCCCGCCCGGCGGTACGCGGGGGATTTTTGAGTTGAAGTCGGTCGCCAGGGAGGCTGCCTCGCGGTACGCGAGGAGCGCGCCTTGCCACAGCAGAGGCTGTGGCAAGGGCCGGGGTCAGGCTGTGGTGGGGCGCAGCGAGTAGGTTTTCAGCTGGTTGGCGAAGTCGCGCAGCGATTGAATCCCGCTGGCCTCGGCTTCGTGTACCCAGTCCTTGATCGCCGCCAGCATGTCGTGGCCGTTGGAGCTGGTCTTGAGCCAGATCTGCTGCAGGGCCAGGCGTTTTTCGTAGATCACCTTCAGGGCCTGGCTGTGTTCGAGCATGTTCTGGATGCGCAGGTGGTGGCGGTCGTCCAGCAGGCTGGTTTCCCGCGACAGCAGGCGCTTGGCGCGATGGAATTGATGGCGCACCGAATGATCGACCTTTTCCAGTTCCTGTTTGACCAGGGGCGCAATCACCAACTTGCGGTACTGGGCCATGATCTGGAACCGGTTATTGAGGATGGCCATGGCGGTGTCCATGTCCAGGTGGCCCTTGCCTTCGACCCGGTGGGCGATCGGCGCGACCCGCTGGACCTTGGCCAGGCGCAGGAAGCTGAAGACCTTGATCCAGGCCCAGCCCAGGTCGAACTCCCATTTTTTCACCGAGAGCTTGGCCGAGTTGGGGTAGGTGTGGTGGTTGTTGTGCAGTTCTTCGCCGCCAATCAGGATGCCCCAGGGCACCAGGTTGGTCGCGGCATCGCGGCACTCGAAGTTGCGATAGCCCACGGCATGGCCCAGGCCGTTGATGACCCCGGCGGCCCAGAACGGGATCCACATCATCTGCACGGCCCAGATGGTGATGCCGGCGGTGCCGAACAGCAGCAGGTCGATGGCGGCCATGAAGGCCACGCCCAACAGCGGATAACGTGAATAAAGTTTGCGCTCGATCCAGTCATCCGGGCAATTTTTGCCATAAATGCGCAGGGTTTCAGGATTTTCCGCTTCTGCGCGGTATAGTTCCGCGCCCTTGCGTAATACGGTGGACAAACCTTTGATCACCGGGCTGTGCGGGTCATCGACGGTTTCGCATTTTGCGTGGTGCTTGCGGTGGATGGCGGTCCACTCGCGGGTGTTCTGGGCGGTGGTCAGCCACAGCCAGAAGCGGAAGAAATGTTTCAGGCCGGCGTTGAGCTCAAGGGAGCGGTGGGCTGAATAACGATGCAGGTAGACTGTAACCCCGACAATGGTTACGTGGGTCATCAATAGGGTGACTGCCACCAGTTGCCAGGCCGACAAGCCAAGTAAACCTTCGTACCACATAGGCTTTAGGGACCTCGATAAAGAAAAAAACAGCCGTCGCATTATCACTCAGCGTGCACAGAAAACCAGTCGCCCTTTCAGATAAGAGTGGCGGGATGTTTCTTCCTCTATAATTCCAAGCTTTTCGTAAGGACATTGACGACCTTATGCCGGTTTCTTATCGCGATGCGATGCGTGCAGCACTGCTCTATCTGTTGCTGTCTGTAGTGTGGCTACAGCTCAGTGGTCATTTATTGAGCAGTTTCTTCGATGAGTCGGCTGATCTCGCTCGATGGCAACGGATCAACGGGTACGCCTGGGTGCTGATCAGCACCGCGCTGATTTTTTTCTCTCGTTCGCGCCTGCTGCGCCTGTTGGGTGCGGACACCTGGCTGCGTCACCAGCAGGAGGATCGCGAGCGCCTGCGCCAGGCGGCGGCGGTGTTCGACTGCACCCGGGAAGGGGTGCTGGTCAGCGACCGCAAGGGCCTGATCGTGCACGTCAATCGGGCCTTTATCGAAATTACCGGCTACCAGCAGGAGGAAGTGCTGGGGCGCATGCCAAGCATGTTCAAGTCCGGGCACCATTCGGCGGACTTCTACCAGGCGATGTTCGAGTCCCTGAAGAACACCGGCGAGTGGAGCGGCGAGATCTGGAACCGGCGCAAGTGCGGCGAAATCTACCCGCAATGGCAGACCATCCGCGCAATCCACGATGACCATGGCCAGCTCAGCCACTATGTCGCGGTGTTTTCCGACATCAGCGCGATCAAGGATTCCGAGCACGAACTGGCGCACCTGGCCCACCACGACCCCCTCACCGACCTGCCGAATCGCTTGCTGTTCACCGACCGTGCCGAACAGGCCCTGGCGTCGGCGCAGATCCACAAGCGCGGCTGCGCCATGCTGATGATCGACCTGGATCACTTCAAGATGATCAACGACAGCCTGGGCCACAACATCGGCGATCAGTTGCTCAAGGCCGTGTCCGCGCGGTTGCTGGACATGTTCGGCCCGGGCATCACCCTGGCGCGCCTGGGGGGCGACGAGTTTGCCGTGCTCGCTGAAAGCTGCCCGCAACCCGGACAGGCTGCGGCGTTGGCGCAACGCATCATCGACGGCCTGAAAGAGCCCTTCGAGCTGGCCGATCACCAGTTGTTTATCAACGCCAGCATCGGCATCAGCCTGTTCCCCAGCGACGCCTTGAGCGCCGAACAGCTGCTGCGCAATGCCGACTCGGCCTTGTTCAAGGCCAAAAGCACCGGGCGCGACGGGTATGCGCTGTACACCGAGGAACTGACGGCCCACGCCCAGCAACGGGTGGAAATCGCCTTCGAACTGCGCCGCGCCCTGGAGCAGCAAGAGCTGCGGGTGTATTACCAGCCGGTGCACGACCTCAAGAGCAGCCGCCTGATCGGGGTCGAGGCGCTGGTGCGCTGGGAGCATCCGCAGCGCGGCCTGGTGTCGCCCGCCGAGTTCATTCCGATTGCCGAGCGCACCGGGCTGATTTCCGAGATCGATGCCTGGGTGATGCAGCAGGCCTGTCGGCAGATGTGCGAATGGCAGGCTGCCGGGGTGGTGCTGTCGTTTATCGCGGTGAACGTTTCGACCCGCTTGTTTGCCCGCCGCGAGTTGTATCAGCAGGTGGCGCAGGTGCTGCACGACACCGGGTTGGATCCGGCCTTTCTGGAGCTGGAAGTCACCGAGAGCGCGGTGATGGATGATCCGGAGGTCGCCCTTGAGCAGATGCATCGCCTGCGCGAGTTGGGCGTGCGCCTGGCCATCGATGACTTCGGCACCGGTTATTCGTCACTGCTGCGGCTCAAGCGCCTGCCGGTGCAAAAGCTCAAGATCGACCAGGGTTTTGTCGCCGGCCTGCCGTGGGATGAGGACGATGCGGCGATCTCGCGGGTGATCATCGCCCTGGCCCAGAGCATGGGCATGCAGGTGCACGCCGAAGGCATCGAGCAGGAGGAGCAGGCGCGTTTCCTGCTCGACCATGGTTGCGACCTGGGCCAGGGCTACTGGTTCGGTAGGCCGGTGCCGGCGGTGCAGCTGGATTGGAACTGCGCCCCGCACATTCACTGACCCTCCCATACCTTGTAGCCGCTGCCGCCCAGCTGCGCTGGCCCTGATGGGCGCTGTGGCGGCGCGGTGGTGCGGATGGCCAGCGCAGCCTGCGGCAGCGGCTGCAGCTCTGGCGCGAGGTGCTGTTGGTGGGGGGAGGCCAGCGCGGCGTTTGGCAGTGGTTGCGGTAAACCCGCGTCGGCACAGGTAATTTCTTTTCGTTATATAAACATTCTTAAATAGTATTTTTAAGAATATCCGCGCCTATCTACTATTGCCCTCACGCCACAAGCAGTGCCGCCACTGCGAGGCACATCCCATTCAGGAGCAGCACCATGAGCGCATCTCTACGTAGCGTTGACGGCCAGGACGAAGCAACCATCTTGCGCGAGATTCAGAGCGCCTTGCGCGATCTGCGCTTTGGTGCGGTGGAAATCACCGTGCATAACGCCCAGGTCGTGCAGATCGAACGCAAAGAAAAATTCCGCCTGCAAAACCCCGGCAACAAACCCAGCTGAACCCCGCGTCACCCTCTCTCCCGATAGAGAGGCCCGACTGGTCAACCGGAGGGCGTCAGCCATGACCCCCAGCAGAATCAAGAGCGTTCAGTCACGAATGCGGGCCTGAAGCGCCAATAAGAAAAGCCAACACACACAAAATTTCAGGAGCTTGATCATGTCGTCAATTCGCCGTTACGCGCTGGCCGCCCTCGCCAGTGCCATTTTTGCCGGTTCCGCAGTCGCCAAGGATTACGAGTTGTTGAACGTGTCTTACGACCCGACTCGTGAGCTGTATCAGGATTACAACGCCGAATTCGTCAGCTTCTGGAAGAAAGAGCACCCAGGCGACAACGTCAAGATCCAGCAATCCCACGGTGGCTCGGGCAAACAGGGCCGCGCCGTGATCGACGGCCTGCGTGCCGACGTGGTGACCCTGGCCCTGGCCGGCGACATCGATGAGATCGCCAAGCTCGGCAAGACCCTGCCGGCCGATTGGCAGAAACGCCTGCCGGACGCCAGCACCCCGTACACCTCGACCATCGTGTTCCTGGTGCGCAAGGGCAACCCAAAGGGCATCAAGGACTGGGGCGACCTGATCAAGAAAGACGTGTCGGTCATCACCCCCAACCCTAAAACCTCCGGCGGCGCTCGCTGGAACTTCCTCGCCGCCTGGGCCTACGGCCTGAAGGCCGGCGGCAGCGAAGCCAAGGCCCAGGAATACATCACCGAACTGTTCAAGCACGTGCCGGTTCTCGACACCGGTGCCCGTGGCTCGACCATTACCTTCGTCAACAACGGTCAGGGCGACGTGCTGCTGGCCTGGGAAAACGAAGCGTTCCTGGCCCTGAAGGAAGACGGCGGTGCCGACAAGTTCGACATCGTGGTGCCTTCGCTGTCCATCCTTGCCGAGCCGCCAGTGGCGGTGGTCGACAAGAATGCCGAGAAAAAGGGCAACACCGAAATCGCCGAGGCCTACCTCAAGCACCTGTACAGCCCGGCGGGCCAGGAAATCGCGGCGAAGAACTTCTACCGCCCGCGTGACGAGAAGGTTGCCGCCAAATATGGCCAGCAGTTCCCTAAACTCGACCTGGTGACTATCGACAAGGACTTCGGTGGCTGGAAAACTGCGCAACCGAAATTCTTTAATGACGGTGGCGTGTTCGACCAGATCTACCAGGCGCAGTAACCTTCAGCGGCGAGCCCTGGCTGTGCAGGATGTTCAGGGATCGCTCAATAGCTAGAGCAATGAGCCCGGATCCGTTTCCGGGCTTTGCGCGTAAACCAAGGACTTTTATGTCGCGTCGTATCTCCCCCGTCATACCCGGCTTCGGGCTGACGCTGGGCTACACCTTGGTGTACCTCAGCCTGATTGTGCTCATACCACTGGCGGCGATGTTCGTGCATGCCGCTCAACTCACCTGGGATCAGTTCTGGGCAATCATCTCGGCGCCCCGGGTGCTCGCGGCGTTGAAGCTGAGCTTCAGCACGGCGCTGTATGCCGCGATCATCAACGGCATTATCGGCACGCTGCTGGCCTGGGTACTGGTGCGCTACACCTTCCCCGGACGCAAGATCATCGACGCGATGATCGACCTGCCGTTCGCCCTGCCCACGGCCGTCGCCGGTATTGCCCTGACCGCGCTCTACGCGCCGACCGGCCTGGTTGGCCAGTTCGCCACTTACCTGGGCTTCAAGATCGCCTACACCCCGCTCGGCATTACCCTGGCGCTGACCTTCGTCACCCTGCCGTTCGTGGTGCGCACGGTGCAGCCGGTACTGGCCGACATCCCGCGGGAAGTCGAAGAAGCCGCCGCCTGCCTCGGTGCCAAGCCGCTGCAAGTGTTCCGCCATATCCTGGTGCCGGCGCTGCTGCCGGCCTGGCTCACCGGCTTTGCCCTGGCGTTTGCCCGGGGCGTCGGCGAATACGGCTCGGTGATCTTCATCGCCGGCAACATGCCGATGAAAACCGAGATCCTGCCGCTGCTGATCATGGTCAAGCTCGACCAGTACGATTACACCGGCGCCACTTCCATCGGCGTGCTGATGCTGGTGGTTTCCTTTGTCCTGCTGCTGCTGATCAACCTGCTGCAGCGGCGCATCGAACGACCATAAGGAGGCGCGAACCATGTCCCAATCGTCTATTTCCGCCGCTTCCTCGGCCAACGCCGCACGCCGTGGCAGCGCCTCTTCACGGCTGGTGCTGATCGGCCTCGGCTGGCTGATCTTCGCCCTGTTCCTGCTGCTGCCGCTGTTGATCGTGGTGTCCCAGGGCCTGAAGCTGGGCCTGGGGGCGTTTTTCACCGCGATCTTCGAGCCTGACGCCTTGTCCGCCCTGAAACTCACGTTGATCGCCGTGCTGATTTCGGTGCCGCTGAACCTGGTGTTCGGGGTCAGCGCCGCCTGGTGCGTGAGCAAGTACTCGTTCCGGGGCAAGAGCATCCTGGTGACCCTGATCGACCTGCCGTTCTCGGTATCGCCGGTGATCGCGGGCCTGGTCTACGTGCTGATGTTCGGCGCCCAGGGCCTGTTCGGGCCATGGCTGCAGGATCACGACATCCAGATCGTCTTCGCCTTGCCCGGCATCGTCCTGGCGACCATCTTCGTCACCGTGCCCTTTGTCGCCCGGGAACTGATCCCGCTGATGCAGGAGCAGGGCACCCAGGAAGAAGAGGCGGCGCGGCTGCTGGGCGCCAACGGTTGGCAGATGTTCTGGCACGTCACCGTGCCCAACATCAAGTGGGGCCTGATCTACGGCGTGGTGCTGTGTACCGCGCGGGCGATGGGCGAGTTTGGTGCGGTGTCGGTGGTGTCCGGGCACATTCGCGGGGTGACCAACACCCTGCCGTTGCACGTGGAGATCCTCTACAACGAATACAACCACGTCGCCGCGTTTGCCGTTGCGAGCCTGTTGCTGATCATGGCGCTCTTCATCCTGCTGCTTAAGCAGTGGAGCGAAAATCGTATTAACCGCCTGCGCGCCAGCGCCGCGGAGGAATGACACATGTCGATCGAAGTCCGTAATGTCAGCAAGAACTTCAACGCCTTCAAGGCCCTGAACAGCATCAACCTGGATATCCAGAGCGGTGAGCTGGTGGCCCTGCTGGGCCCGTCCGGCTGCGGCAAGACCACCCTGCTGCGGATCATCGCCGGCCTGGAAACCCCGGACGCCGGCAGCATCGTGTTCCACGGTGAAGACGTCTCGGGCCACGACGTGCGTGATCGCAACGTCGGTTTCGTGTTCCAGCACTACGCGTTGTTCCGCCACATGAGCGTGTTCGACAACGTTGCCTTCGGCCTGCGCATGAAGCCGAAAAACCAGCGCCCGAGCGAAAGCCAGATTGCAGAGAAGGTCCATGAACTGCTGAACATGGTGCAGCTCGACTGGCTCTCCGACCGTTACCCCGAGCAACTGTCCGGCGGCCAGCGCCAGCGGATCGCCCTGGCCCGCGCCCTGGCGGTGGAACCCAAGGTGCTGCTGCTGGACGAACCCTTCGGCGCCCTGGATGCCAAGGTGCGCAAGGAGCTGCGGCGCTGGCTGGCGCGGTTGCACGAAGACATCAACCTGACCTCGGTGTTCGTGACCCACGACCAGGAAGAGGCCATGGAAGTCGCCGACCGTATCGTGGTGATGAACAAGGGCGTGATCGAGCAGATCGGCTCGCCGGGCGAGGTCTACGAGAACCCGGCCAGCGATTTCGTCTACCACTTCCTCGGCGACTCCAACCGCCTGCACCTGGGGGAGGACAACCACGTGCTGTTCCGCCCGCACGAAGTCTCGCTGTCGCGCTCGGAGCTTGAGGATCACCACGCCGCTGAAGTGCGTGATATTCGTCCGCTGGGCGCGACCACCCGGGTCACGCTCAAGGTCGAAGGCCAGAGTGAACTGATCGAGGCCGAAGTGGTGAAGGACCACGACAGCCTGGTCGGCCTGGCCCGGGGCGAGACGCTGTTCTTCAAGCCCAAGGTCTGGCAGAAAGTCGCCAACGTCTGAACCCGCCAGCGCTACACCGGCCCAGGCAGCGATGTCGCTGCGGGGCCGGTGGGATGAGGCGCGTCAGGCGTGCCCGGAGCCACCGGCCGCCAGGCGGCGTACTGGGCCCGCCCGTTGTTCGATTTCGCGTTTGAGGGGCTGGCGCAGCCCCATCAGGAACGCCAGCTCAGCCACCACAAACAACGGCCCGACGATCAGCCCCGACAGGTCATCGACGAACGCCGGTTTGCGCCCCTCGTAGTAATGGCCGACGAACTGGATCACCCAGCCCAGCACGAACATCCCCAGGCCGCTGGCCAGCCAGACCAGGGTCTGTTGCGCCGCCAGGGCCTGCCCCAGCCACACCGACAGGCCCATCAGCAGACTCATCAGCAGGCCCAGGCGCAACTCCAAACGCAGGTAGAACCAGGCCGAAGCCAGCGCCAGCAGCACCGCCGGCGACAGGGTGATGCCGGCCACTGCCCATTGCGGCCGCGACAGCAGCACGGCGACCGCCACCACAATCAGCGGAATCCCGATAAAGTGGCTGGCGATGTTGCGCGGGTCGCGATGGTAGGCGGCGTATTGACTGAGATGGTCGACGAGGCTTTTCATTGTTGTTCCTCCTGAAGGTCGCCTGATCATGCCCGGCCCGTACGCCGGGCTCTGTCGGCTAGGCGACACTCCTCTGCGGTTTTGCCGGATAAGGTTTTCATGGATAAGCAGGCCTGGCGCGAACGCCTCCTGAGTGGCCAGTGGTTCAGCCATTTGCCCCTTGAGTTACAGAATAGTGTGCTCGACGCCGCGCGCCTGCGCCGTCTGGCACCGGGGCAGGCGCTGTTTCTGCGGGGTGATCCACCCTGTGGGCTGTATGCGGTGCTGGAAGGTTCGGTGCGCATCGGCGCGGTCAGCGAGCAGGGCAAGGAGGCGCTGCTGAGCCTGGTGGAAGCGCCGCACTGGTTTGGCGAAATCTGCCTGTTCGATGGCCAGCCCCGCACCCACGATGCCTATGGCCTGGGCCCGTGCAGCCTGTTGCAGGTGCCGCAGGCGGCGCTGCTGGCCTTGCTCGACCAGCAGCCGCAGTACTGGCGCCAGTTCGCCCTGCTGATGAGCCACAAGTTGCGCCTGGCCTTTATCAACCTCGAACAATTGAGCCTGCTGCCCGCCCCGGCCCGGGTCGCCCACCGGCTGTTGGCCATGGCCAGCGGCTACGGCGAAATCGAGCAGGCCCGGGCCGTGCTGCAACTGCCCCAGGAGCAGCTGGCGCTGATGCTTTCGCTGTCGCGGCAGACCACCAACCAGATCCTCAAGGATTTGCAGAGCCTGGGGATCCTGCGCCTGGGCTACGGCGAGATCGAGATTCTCGACCCCCAGGCCCTGCGCGCCCAGGCCGGGCTCTAGCGGCTACGAACCGCGGTAGGTGGAGAAGCCGTACGGGCTGAGCAGCAGGGGGATGTGATAGTGCTGATCGGTCTGCTTGACCTCGAAGATCACCGGAATCTCCGGGAAAAACGTCTCGCGCCGGGCCTGCTTGAAATACTCCCCGGTCTTGAACACCACCCGGTATTCACCGGCCGTCAGCGCCTGCCCGGCCGGAAACAACTCGGCGATGCGCCCCTGTTCGTTGGTGGTGCCTTCGGCCAGTGGCTTCCAGTCATGGCCCACCTGTTGCTCCAGGGTGACCTTGACCCCGGGCGACGGCAGGCCGTTCTCCAGGTTGAGCACATGCACGCTCAACGGATTGCCCGCCGCCAAGGCCAGGCCCGAAACACCGCAAAGCGCTGCTGCGACTAGTGCATTACGCAAACTATTCATTCAAAAACTCCTCATTGGATAAAAATCGATCAAACCGTAGCCGCAGCCTCGCGCTGCTCGGCAGCGGCTACAGGCTGCTCAATCCCACTTTCTGCGCTGCCTGGAGCGCGCAGCTTTCGTCCTGGGCTGCGCCACCGGCGCCGGCGATGCCCATTGCCCCCACCAACTCACTGCCTGCGAACAACGGGATACCGCCCCCGAGCAACAGCAGCTCAGGCAAGGTGTTGAGGTTGGCGGCCTCGGGGTTGTTGCGGGCGCGTTCGGCGAACAGCCGGGTCGGGGTCTTGGTCGACAGCGCGGTGTAGGCCTTGCGCTGGCTGGCGATGGTGTTGTGCGGGCCGACGCCATCGGCGCGCAGGGTCAGCAGCAGGTTGCCGCCACGGTCGAGCACCGAGACCACTGCGTTGCACTGCGCCAGGCTGGCGTCGGCCAATTGCCGCGCGGTACGCAGGTCGAGGTCGGCGTGCCGGGGCAGTTCCGGGGCGGCCACAGCCAGGCCGCAGAGGCCAAGGCCAAGGCTCAAGACAAGGGGTTTGCAGATCATGGGTAAGGCTCCGAAAGCGAAGGCCGTCACCTTAACCAGCGTCCTTCGTCAGAACCTCGTCAGTTGCATTACAAGTTTGTAATGGGCAAGCGCCATCAACGCGCCTAGCCTGTGCCCATCCATATTGAGGTGTGCCATGCGTTTGCTGGTTGTTGAAGATGAAGCCAAGACCGCCCACTTCCTGGCCAAAGGCCTGGGCGAGTCGGGATTTGCAGTGGATGTGGCGCTCAATGGCCTGGACGGGCGGCACTTTATCGAGCAGCAGGAATACGACCTGATCATCCTCGACGTGATGCTGCCAGGGCTCAACGGCTGGCAGTTGCTGCAACTGATCCGCCAGCGCGGCGCCACGCCGGTGCTGTTCCTGACCGCCAAGGACGCCATCGAAGACCGCGTGCGCGGCCTGGAACTGGGCGCCGACGATTACCTGCTCAAACCCTTCGCCTTTGCCGAACTCCTGGCCCGGGTTCGCACCCTGCTGCGCCGGGGGCCGATGCGCGAGGCCGAGTCCTACAGCATTGCCGACCTGGAGATCGACGTGCTGCGGCGCCGGGTCAGCCGAGGTGGCCAGCGCATCGCCCTGACCAACAAGGAATTCGCCCTGCTGCAATTGCTCGCCAGCCGTCAGGGCGAAGTGCTGTCGCGGACCCTGATCGCCTCCCAGGTGTGGAACCTGAACTTCGACAGCGACACCAACATGGTGGAAGTCGCCGTGCGTCGCTTGCGCTCCAAGGTCGACGACCCCTACATGCCCAAACTGATCCACACCGTGCGCGGCGTCGGTTACCAGCTGGATGCCCCGGACGATGCGCTCTAGGTCGATTGCCTGGCGCCTGGCGCTGGCGTTTGCCGCCGTCTGCGCCCTGGTGCTGAGTGTGATCGGGGTGTTCCTGTACCGCTCCCTGGCTTCTGAAATCGCCCTGCGCGACGACCAGGCCTTGCTGGGGCGCCTGGAGCAGGTCAGGGCTCTGCTGCAAGACAGCGACAGCCTGGACGCCCTGCAAGCCCGTCCCCGGCTGTACCAGAACATGCTCGGCAACCAGGACAGCCTGCTGCTGGTGGACGCGGCCGATGGCTCGCCGGTGATCCGCATCAACCCGCGCCAGCAGCACCTGCCGACCCTGGCGGCGATCCCTGCGCAACAGCGCCCGCAACGCAGCGACGTGCAGACCTGGCAAGCCACCGATGGCGCCGCCGTGGCTCTGCTTGCCGGTGCCGCCGTGGGCCCGCGCGGCGAAGCGCTGACCGTGGTTGCGGGCAAGGTCCTCAGCGAGCGCGAACAGATGCTCGCCAGTTACCGCCTGCGCCTGTACCTGGCGGTGGGGTTGGGTGCCGCGCTGGCCTTCGCCCTGGGCCTGTTGCTGCTGCGCCGTGGCCTGCTGCCGCTGCGTCAGTTGAGCGAGTCGGTGCGCGGCATCGATTTGCGCAGCCTGGACAAACGCCTCGAAACCCGCGGTATCCCCGCCGAATTCCACGAACCGGTGCAGGCCCTGAATGCCATGCTGGCGCGCCTCGAAGAAAGCTTTCAGCGCCTGTCGCAATTCTCCGCCGACCTGGCCCACGAAATCCGCACCCCGTTGCACAACCTCCTGGGCAGCAACGGCCTGGCGCTCAACCAGCCGCGCAGCACGGCGGAGTACCAGGAGGTCCTGGCGTCGAACATGGAAGAGTTCGAGCGCCTGACGCGCATGGCGGAAAACCTGATGTTCCTGGCCCGCGCCGAGCAGGCCGAACGCGCCCTGCAGCTGCGCCAGCTGGAGCTGGCGAGCGTGGGTGAGGAGCTGTGCGACTACTTCGAAGCCCTGGCCGACGACCGCGAGATCCGCCTGGAAAACGCCCTGTGCGGCCAGTTGCTGGCCGATCAGCAACTGCTGCAGCGGGCCCTGGGCAACCTGCTGGCCAACGCCGTGCGCCATGCCGACCCCGGCTCGCCCATCAGCCTGCGGCGGGTGGATACGCCGGGCCTGTGCTGGCTGCAAGTGCACAACCAGGGCCCGCCCATTGCCCCCCAGCACCTGGGCAAAGTCTTCGACCGCTTCTACCGCGTCGACCCCTCACGGGCCGAACCCGGCGACTCCGGCGGCCTGGGCCTGGCCATCGTGCGCTCGATCATGCTGCTGCACGGCGGGCAGGTGCGGGTCAGCAGCGATGAGGGTGGGACGTTGTTCGAGTTGGGCTTCAAACGGGCGCAATAGTGGCCCACGGCGTCGAGCTGACCAAGGTCGAGCTGCAGGCCTACCTGCTCGCCAATCCAGGCTTTCAGCCCATGGGTGAGGCGATGCTGGCGGCCTGGTCTGCCGGCGTAGCGCGCAGCCTGAACCCGAGCTGATCCGGCAGCGGCCGCTTTGAACCGTCAGGCCGGGGGCGGTCAGCGCACTCCATCACGAAATTGCCCCGGGGTCAGCCCGGTCCAGCGTTTGAAGGCGCGGCTGAAGCTGCTGGCGTCGGTGAAGCCGAGCAGGTAGCTGATCTCGCTCAGGGAGCATTGCGGGTCGCGCAGGTGGAGCAGGGCGAGGTTTTCCCGGCATTCGTTGAGCAGGGTGTCGAAGCGGCAGCCTTCGTCCGCCAGGTGCCGTTGCAGGCTGCGCGGGCTCAGGTGCAAGGCCTGGGCGACGCGCTCGGCGCAGGGTTCGCCTTCGGGCAATTGGGCCTCGATGGCCCCGAGCACCTTGCGTTCCCAGGTCAGGGGTTGCAGTTGCGCCAGGGTGGGTTTGGGCGTGGCCTGGGTGGGGGCGGCCCGTTCCGGTTGGGTGTCGTCGAGGTGGCGCTCGAAATCGTGCAGGCCGAACTCCAGGCAGTCATCTGCGGCGTCGAACACCAGGTCGCAGCGAAACACCTTGTGCCACGGTCCGCAGTCGACGGGCGCCGGACGCCGCAGGTGCACGGCCAAGGGCGCATAGTCGCGGCCCAGGCGGTTGCGGCAGGTGCGCACGTAGATCGCGGCAAAGGCGTCGATCGCCTCCACCGCCGGTTGCGGGCTGCCGGGCGGAACCTTGAGCACAAAGCGATAGCGGTCGGCGTTGCGCGTCAGCTCCAGTACCAGGGCGTCGCTGACCATCTGGTGATAGCGCACGATGCGTTCGAATACCTCGCGCAGGTTGCCGCTGGCCACCAACGCATAACCAAGGGCGTGGAAGGTGGTCGGGCTGACAAACCGCGACACCCGCAGGCCGATGGCCGGATCGCCGCTGGCCGTGACCGCCAGCCCCCACAAACGGGTGGTGGCCGACAGCGGGTAGCGGGCGTTGGGGTCGTCCATCCATTGCGGGTCGAGCCCCGCCTCGCGGCACAAAGCGTTGCCGTCGAGGCCCAGGGCATCGAGTTGTCTGCGCAAGGCGCGGGTCCAGCTGGCAAGGGAGGTGGGTTCACTCATGCTGACGGCGCGTCCGGTCGACTGGTTGGCGTTCGCGGCGAAAGCCCGGGCAATGGCCCAGGGCAGGAAGCGGGCCGGGATAACCAGAGAATGGAATCAGGCACGCTCTTTGTGCAAGCCCCAGCCGACTGAATACCCGTAGCCGCTGCCAAGCCCACGCACTGTGCAGCCAGCCCTGGCAGCCGGGGTGAAGGCCTGCCGCAGGCCGTTACTCAGTAGGCAATCGATGCCAGGGGCAGGTCGCGGATCTGTATCGGCGTCGGCGCCTGGTAGTGGTCGTCGCTGGTCAGCTCGTGCAGCAGCTCTTCGCGCAGTTGGTGGAAGTCGAAACTGCTGCGCTGGCGCGGGTGGGGCAGGGCGATCTGCACCACGCGCTTGATGCGCCCCGGGCGCGGTTCCATGACCACCACGCGGTCGGCGAGGAAGATCGCCTCTTCCACATCGTGGGTGACCAGAACGGTGGTGATTTTCGCCCGCTCGCGGATTGCCAGCAGTTCGTCCTGCATCTGCTGGCGGGTCAGGGCATCGAGGGCCCCGAAGGGTTCATCCAGCAGCAGAATGCGCGGGCTGGCCACCAACCCCCGGGCGATGGCCACCCGTTGCGCCATGCCCCCCGACAACTGGTGGGGAAAGGCCTGGGTGAAGTCGCGCAGGCCCACCAGTTCGATGAAATCGGCGATGCGTTTTTTGCGCTGGGCCTCGCTCAGCGGCTCGTTGACCAGGCCCAGGCCGATGTTGTCCTCGACGTTGAGCCAGGGAAACAGGCGGTGCTCCTGGAACACGATGCCGCGCTCGCTGCCAATGCCGCGGATGGCGTGGCCATCGACCCGGATCTCGCCGCGAAACTCGGTGTCCAGGCCGATCAGCAAGCGCAACAGGGTGGATTTGCCACAGCCGCTGGAGCCGACGATGGCGACGAATTCGCCTTCGGCGATTTCCAGGTTGAAGTCGCGAATCGCCTCGAACTCGCCGCCGGCGACCTCGAAGGACTTGCCCACATGGTTGAAGCTGACAAGGGGTGCGTTCATGCGTGTCTCCAGCGGGTGGCGCGAATTTCGATCTGTTGGCCAATGAGGTTGAGCAGGGCGCCGGTCAGGCCCACCAGCAGCATGCCGGCCATGATCAGGTCCATGCGCAGCAGCTGTTGCGCGCCGATCATCTGGCTGCCGATGCCGCCGTTGGAGGGCATGAAGTATTCGGCGCCGATGGTGCCGAGCCAGGCGTAGATCAGGCTCAGGCGCAGGCCGGCGAAAATCCCCGGCGCGGCCCCCGGCAAGACCAGCCGCCGCAGACGCTGCCAGAGGCTTAGGCGCAGCACCTGGGCGGCTTCGGCCAGTTGCGGTGACAGGTTGGCGACGCTGCGCTGGGTGGCGATAAACAGCGGGAAGAACGCGGCGAGGGCGACAAACACCCACTTGGCCAATTCACCGAGGCCGAACCAGGCGGTCAGCAGCGGCACCCAGGCAAAGATCGCGATCTGACGGATAGCCGCCAGGGTCGGGCCGAGGATGCGTTCGCTGATCCGCGACAGCCCCAGGAGCAAGCCCAGGGCGAACCCCAGGCCGCCGCCCAGGGCCAGGCCGCCAACGGTGCGTCCCAGGCTCAGGCCCATGCCGCCGAGCAGGGTGCCATCGAGCAGCCCGCTGAGGGTGGTTTGCAGCACCGCCAGCGGGCTGACCAGGATTGCCGGGTCGACCCACTGGCGCCAGCACGCGGTTTGCCAGGCAGCGAACAGGGCCAGCGGCAACAGCCAGGGTTGCAGCCGTTGCCAGCCCTGATAGCGCGGGCCACGGCGGATTTCAGCGGTGGCCGGGTGTGGCCAGTACAGGAGTTTACGGTCCAGGGCGCCGATGCCGCGATCCATGGCCACGCCGATCAGGCCGATCACCAGGATGCAGACGAAGACGATGTCGAGCATGAACAACTGCCGCGCCCAGACCATCAGGTAGCCGATGCCTTCACTGGACGCCAGCAGTTCCACCGCCAGCAGCGAGGTCCAGCCGGCGGCCAGGGCCAGGCGCACCCCGGCCATGAAGGCCGGCAGCGCTGCGGGCAGCACCAGGCGGCGAATCAGCAGGTGCGGCGGCAGGCGCAGGACGGCGGCGGCTTCGCGCAATTTGGGCTGGGCGTCGCGCACCCCGACCAGGGTGTGCAGGGTGACGGGGACCACGATGGCTTTGACCAGCACCACCAGCTTGAGCACTTCGCCGATGCCGAAAAACACCATGAACAGGGGAATCCAGGCCAGGGTCGGGATCTGGGATAAGGCGCTGAACGTGGGGAACACCAGGCGTTCCAGACGCGGGCTGAAACCCAGCGCACCCCCCAGGATCGCGCCCGCGCCGATACCGGCCAGCAGGCCCCAGCACAATCGCTGCAGGCTGATCGCCAGGTGGCTCCAGAGCTCGCCGCCGGCCAGCTCCATGGCGCTGCTCCAGACCAGGGACGGAGCAGGCAGGATCTGTTCGCTCATCCACTGGTTGCGGCTGGCCAGCCACCACAGCAGAAACAGGCCCAGTGGCACGATCCAGGGCAACAGGCGCTGGCTGAGGGTGGGCCAGATCTTGCGCGCGCTGGCGCCGGGTGCCGCGAGCGGCAGGCTGAGAAGGGAAACACGGGCCATGGATGACCTCCGTTGTCGGGTTCTGCACGGGCCGAATATTCTTTTGTGATCTATTAAAAAACTTATCAATGCTATTGGGAGATAAGAGGAGCCATTTAAGGCTTCTCGCTGTTCAGCATCCAATGCATTTGAGGAATATTTTCGATGCTGTTCATGCATAAGCCGCGCAGACCGGCGTTCTAAACGGCTTATTCGATTTTGTTATTAAAATGTGAATTTATAGTATTTAAGCGTTGATCCCCTCAGGGCCTACCTTCTGCTCCTCAATGCCCGTGCAACCAGGAGCCGCACCCATGAACCTTCCCTTTAAACGCGTTATCAGTCTGTTCGCCGCGCCGGCCCTGGCAGGGCTCCTGGGGTGCCTGCCGCTGATGGCCCAGGCCGCCGAGGTCACCGAGATCCGCATCGCCGTGCCCGACCTCAGCGCTGGCACCCAGCACAGCGGCGGCGGGGTGGTGGACGTGTTGCGCGAGCAGCAGATCTACGAAAAAGCCTTCGCTGACCAGGGCATCAAGATCCAGTGGAATTTCTTCAAGGGCGCCGGTCCGGTGATCAACGAAGCGTTCGCCAACGGCCAGGTGGATTTCGCCTACCTGGGTGACTTGGCGGCGATCATCGGCCGCTCCAACGGCCTCGACACCCGGCTGCTCAGCGCCTCGGCGCGTGGGGTCAAACACTACCTGGGGGTGCAGCCGGGCTCCGGGATCAAGACCCTGCAAGACCTCAAGGGCAAGCGCGTGGCGGTGTTTCGCGGCACGGCTACCCAGCTTTCGTTCGACGCCGCCCTGGCCAGCCAGGGCCTGAGCGAGAAGGACCTGAAAGTGATCAACCTCGACTTCAGCGCTGCCGTGGCGGCCCTGGCGGCCAAGCAGATCGATGCCTCGTGGGGCAGCACCGGGCTCTCGGCCCTGCGCATCAAGGGGCTCGCCGAGTTGCCGCTGAACACCAAGGACCTGGGCGGCGCCGGCAGCGTGCAGAGCGTGCTGGTGGGGTCCGGCAAGTTTGTCGACGAACACCCGGAGGTGGTGGCCAAGCTGCTCAAGGCGCAACAGCAGGCCGTGCAGTGGCTGACCGACGACAACAACAAGCAAGCCTATATCCAGCTGGTATCGGGCCTGGCCAGCTACCCGCCGGTGATCCTGCAGGAAGACTTGCATGACCAGAAACTCAGCGAGCTCTTCCCCTCCCACCTGGATCCGGCGTTCCTCGCCAAATTGCAGGGCTCGGTGGACCTGGCGGCCAAGGAACGTTTGATCCGCAAGCCGTTCCAGGTCACCGAATGGGTCGCGCCGCAACTGACGGCTGCTGGCTTGTAATCGCTGGCTGCGCTGGCCCTTGAGTACGCCGTGATATTGCGCAGGTATGGGCGGTGCTGCTGAGGGCCAGCGCCGCCTCGCGCTGCTCGGCAGCGGCTACAGGGCTACAGGTCAGACGGCGATGCTGTGTTCCTGTTTGTCCACCGCCACCAGCACTTCGATCAGTTTGCGTGCCGCCGGTGACAGGCGGAATCCGGTGCGGCTGACGATGCCGCACCGGGCGTTCAGCACTTCGATGTTCTGCGGCAGGTTGCGCCAGTGCAGCAGCGCCAGGGAACCCTGCTCGATGTCCTCGATAAACGACTCCGCCGTGCCGATGCCGATGGCGTTGGACTGGCGGACGATTTTCACCAGTGCCGGAAAATGCTCGGTCTGGATGGTCGGCGAAAAATCCATGCGGCCGCTGAGGTTGGCCAGCAGTTTGCGAATCCCTGGCGGGATCAGCGTGGTCGCCAGCGGGTAGTCGAACATGTCGTTGGTCGACAGGCTTTCCTTGGCCAGCAGCGGGTGCCCCGGCCGGCAGAAAAACACTCCGCGCTTGGGCGTCAGGGCCTGGGTCTGGAAGTTCGGGTCGGCCTCGAAATGACGGATGTCGGCGATAAAGAATTCGATCTCTTCACGGCTCAGGCTGCGGCTGAGTTTTTCCCAGTTATCTACCTCCAGGCAGATCCGCACCTTGGGGTGCGCCGAGGTGAATTGAGCCAGCGCATCGGGCACCAGTTTCACCGCCGGTGCCGGGCCGCAACCGAAGCGCAATTCGCCGGCGTCGAGCTTGGTCATCTGGGTCACTTCACTGCTCAACAGCGCCGCGCCCTGGACCAGGCTCAGGGCGTGTTGCAGCACCACCTGGCCTTCGGGCGTGGGTCGCAGATCCTTGTTGCCACGGTCCACCAGCACGCAGCCGAACTCCTGCTCCAGCCCCTGGATACTGCGGCTGAACGCCGGTTGCGTGATGCCCATGGCGTCTGCCGCGCGGACAAAACTGCGGTGTTCGTTGAGGGCGATGAAGTAGCGCAGCTGGCGTAGATCCATATGCTTTTGCGGCATCCTAAAAATAGCTCGAAGGCATTTGCGACGAGTGAGGAATGAGGTTTTAAATGCAAGCTCTTATTCCGTCAACGAAGCATGTAGTTATCTATTAGATCTAAATTGAATATAGATAGAGCGTTGTTTCGCTGCGGCTCAAACCGTAAGCAGTCAGATGAGGGTGTACCCGATGAGCAATGCCGCATTAGCCGTTAAACCCGCTGTTCATGCGCTTGAGATTCACCCGGTGGCCGGTCGCATCGGCGCCGAGATCCGTGGCGTACAACTTTCCGGCAACCTTGATCCCGCCACCGTGGATGCCATCCAGCAGGCCCTGTTGCAGTACAAGGTGGTGTTCTTTCGCGGCCAGGGTCACCTCGACGACCAGAGCCAGGAGGCCTTCTCCCACCTGCTGGGCGAACCGGTGGCGCACCCGACGGTGCCGGTGCGCGATGGCACCCGTTACCTGCTGGAACTGGACGGCGCCGAGGGCCAGCGCGCCAACTCCTGGCACACCGACGTGACCTTCGTCGAGGCCTACCCCAAGGCGTCGATCCTGCGCTCGGTGATCGCTCCGGCTTTCGGTGGCGACACGGTGTGGGCCAACACCGCCACGGCCTACAACGAGCTCCCGGCGGAACTGCGCGAGCTGGCGGACAAGCTCTGGGCGGTGCACAGCAACGAATACGACTACGCCTCGGCCAAGCCGGATGTCTCGGCGGAGAAGCTGGAGCGCTACCGCAAGGTGTTCACCTCCACCGTCTACGAGACCGAACACCCGATCGTGCGCGTGCACCCGGAGAGCGGCGAGAAGAGCCTGGTACTGGGGCACTTCGTGAAGCGCATCAAGGGTTACTCCCAGGCCGATTCGGCGCACCTGTTCGGTCTGCTGCAAAGCCACGTGACCCGCCTGGAAAACACCGTGCGCTGGCGCTGGACCGCAGGCGACGTGGCGATCTGGGACAACCGCTCGACCCAGCACTACGCCGTGGACGACTACGGCACCCAGGACCGCATCGTGCGCCGCGTGACCCTCAAGGGCGACGTGCCGGTGGGCGTGCATGGACAGCGCAGCCAGACCACCAGAGGGGTGTGACAGGACTGCCCGGCAGCCGTCGGTCCTGTGGCGAGGGAGCTTGCTCCCGCTCGGTCGGCCGACGCCCCGGGGCGCAGCAGCCGCAACCCTGCTACCCGGTGCTGCCTGAAGGGATGCGGTGGCGGTTTTGGGGCCGCTTCGCGGCCCGGCGGGAGCAAGCTCCCTCGCCACAGGGGCCAGCCGCTGTGGTGAGGCTGCGCCGGCCATCAGGCTTCCTCTAGCGTCGTGCCTGGCCCGGGTTCGACCCCGCCCCCGAGTTACCACACACCGATCTGCACCAGTTTCTCCGTTTCCGGTTCGCCGTAGCGGAAGCGCTGGCCGCGCAGGTCGATTTCTTCGTGGCTGATGGTGGTGCGGCGTTTCAGGCCGCGCAGCCAGTCGAACAGGTAACCCAGGTGCTCTTCGCGCACCGCGGCGTAGGCCGGGTCGGCGCCGAGGTCGTGCAGCTCCTGCGGGTCGTTGTGCAGGTCGAACAGTTGCGGGCGGAAGCCGTCGTAGGCCAGGTATTTCCAGCGCTCGCTGCGCACCATGGTCATCCGGCAGCGGTCGATGGGCTGGGCCAGGCGTTCCCGTGCCGGGGCCTGGAAGGCGTAGTCATATTCGCTGATGGCGTAGCGTCGCCAATCCGTCGGGGTGCCGTGCAGCAGCGGGATCAGCGAGCGACCTTCAAGGCGGTGTTCGGCGCCGGGCAAGCCCAGGGCCTCGAGGAACGTTGGCAGCGCATCGATGGTTTCCACCAGGCGCTGATCCACGCTGCCCCGGGTGCTGTCCGCCGCGGCGCGCGGGTCTCGAACAATCAGCGGCACGCCGACCGCCGGCTCCAGCAGAAACTCCTTCTCCCCCAGATAGTGATCGCCGAGGAAGTCGCCATGGTCGCTGGTGAACACGATCAGCGTGTCATCCCAGCGGCCGTTGCTCTGCAGGAAGTCAAACAGCCGCCCGAGTTGATCATCCACTTGCTTGATCAGGCCCATGTAGGTCGGCACCACGTTCAGGCGCACCTCGTCGCGGGAGAAGTTGAGGCTCTCTTCATGCTGGCGAAACGCGGCGTACACCGGGTGGTCGCTGGCCTCGCCCGCTGCCGGGCGCACTGCCGGGATCACCTGCTCGGCGCCGTACAGCGCGTGGTAGGGCGCCGGGGCGATATAGGGCCAATGGGGCTTGATGTAGGACAGGTGCAGGCACCAGGGCTGTTCGCCCTGCTCGGCGATAAAGTCGATGGCGCGGTCGGTGGTGTAGACCGTCTCCGAGTGCTGCTCCGGGACCCGCGCCGGAAGGTGGGCGTTGCGCATTTTCCAGCCGCTGAGGATCTCGCCGTTCGCGCCTTCGGCCGCGTTGGCCCAGTCGTGCCAGGGGTTGCGGCCGTCATAGCCCTGCTCGCGCAGGTAGTGGGTGTAGGGCGCGGATTCGCGTTTGTCGTCGAACAGCGGGTCGTCGGGGAAGATCCCGTCATGCCGGAAATACGCCTCGAAACCGACCTCGTTCAAGGCATCGGCCTGGACGCTTTGCGGTTCGATGGCCAGGCGCTGCAAGGCCTCGATATTGGGCGTGGCGTGGGTCTTGCCCACCAGCGCGGTGCGGATGCCGTGGGGCCGCAGGTAGTCGCCGATGGTCAGCTCTTCCAGGGGCAGCGGCACCGCATTCCACGCCACCTGGTGGCTGCTGACGTAGCGCCCGGTGTAGGCCGACATCCGCGACGGACCGCAGATGGTGCCCTGGGTGTAGGCGCGGCTGAAACGCACCCCGGCGGCGGCCAGACGGTCGATGTTCGGTGTGTGCAAATGGGGGTGGCCGTAGCACGACAGGTAATCGCGACGCAGTTGGTCGCACATGATGTACAGCACGTTGCGCAAGGGCTGGGCAGGGTTGGACATGGGGGTCACCGAAGGGAAGACAGGCGTCGATTTTTCACCGTTGCGGGGGGCTTTCAGCAAGCGCATTTGCTGAATAGTTTTGATGCACGAACTGCATGCGCCAGTGCCGCATAGCGCCTGGCGGCGGGATCAGACCGCGACGTTGTCCAGGCTGTACACGTCCTCGTCCAGCTCATCGGTGCGCTTGATCTCCTCGATCATTGCCTCGGCCAGGGGCGACAGGCGATAACCGGCGCGGCTGACGATGCCGTAGCGGGTGTAGAGCTCTTCCAGGTCATCGGCCAGGCCGTCGATTTTCAAGCGCACCAGTTCGCCCTTGGCGTTGTGCAACGCGTCGCTGTAGGAGCCGACGATGCCGATCGCATCCGAACGCAGGACCACGCCGAGCAGGCTGTAGCTGTTTTCGCATTCGACATTGGGCGTGTAGTCCGGCCGGCCGCTGAGGTCGACGATGACCTTGCGCAGGTTCGGCGGGCGGATGGTCACCGCCAGCGGGTAGCTCATCAGTTCGGCGGCGCTGACGCTGTCCCGGCCCGCCAGGGGATGCCCGGCGCGGCAGCAGAAATGCCATTTGCGCGGGCGCAGGCGTTGGGTCAGGTAATCCGGATTGGCTTCGAAATGCCGGGTGTCGGCGACAAAAAATTCGAACTCGTCGCTGAGCAGGCGCTTGCTCAGGCTCTGCCAGTCATCGACCTGGAAATGCACCCGGGCCTTGGCGTAGCGCCCGATGAAACTGCCAATCGCCCGCGGTATCAGGCCGGACGCCGGCGCCGGGCCACAGCCGAAACGGATCTCGCCGGCCTCCAGGCCATTGAACTGTTCGATCTCATTGGCCAGTTGCTGCGCGCCGCTGACCAGGCGTCGCGCGTGTTCCAGCAGGACCTGGCCCTGCTTGGTCGGCGCCAGGTCCTTGCGCCCACGGTCCACCAGCTGGCAGCCGACGCTGTGTTCCAGGGCCTGGATGCTGCGGCTGAACGCCGATTGCGAGAGGTTCACCGCCGCCGCGGCCGCGACAAAGCTGCGCTGTTCGGCGAGGGCGATGAAGTGGCGGAGCTGGCGCAAGTCGATATGCATTTTTCACATAAAAAATATCGGGGAAATGCATTGGCTATGCATTAGGTCGACTCCTTATAAAGGCAATCTCTTATGCAGTAAATCTTTGTAAATACATAAATAAATAACTTAAAAGAATATGCAGGCCTGTATATTTTTTCACCAGGAGCCGCCCATGAGCCCGTCGTACCTCGCTTCACCCACTTCGCCCCGGCGGCTCAAGCGCTTGCCGCTGGCCCTGTTGCTGGCCGGCAGCGCCAGTTGGTCCCAAGGCTGGGCGGCCGAGACCCAGGCCCCCGCCGAGAGCCCGGTACAGGCGGTGGACAAGTCCGCCGGCGGCAAGGCCAAGGCCGGCAGCGGCCAGCTGGAAACCGTCACCGTGACCGCGCGCCGCCGTGAAGAAAGCTCGCAAAGCGTGCCCACGCCCATGAGCGTGATCGGGGGCCAGGCCCTGGAGAGCCAGCGGGTGTATCGCATCCAGGATCTGCAGCAGCTGGTGCCCAGCGTCAACGTCGCCTACATGCATGCGCGCCAGTCCAGCGTGTCGATCCGCGGCCTGGGCAACAACCCGGCCAGCGATGGCCTGGAAGGCAGCGTCGGGCTGTACATCGATAACGTCTACCTGGGGCGCCCGGGCATGGCGGTGTTCGACCTGATGGACATCGAGCAACTGGAAGTGCTGCGCGGCCCGCAAGGCACGCTGTTCGGCAAGAACACCACCGCCGGGGTGATCAACATCAGCACCCGCGCGCCGAGTTTCACCCCGGAGCGCAGCATCGAGACCTCCCTCGGCGAGGACGGTTACTTCCAGACCAAGGGCACGATTTCCGGGCCCCTGACGGATGAATTGGCAGGGCGTTTTTCCGCTTACCGCACCCGCAGCGACGGCGACATCAAGAACGAATACGACGGCCACGACTTGAACGGCGGATCGCGCCAGGGCTTTCGCGGGCAACTGCTGTACAAGCCCAGCGAGAGCTTCAACCTGCGCTGGATCGGCGACTACAACGAAGAGGATTCCAGCGCCGGCACCCGGGTCCTGTACAGCACCGGGCCGACCATCAACGGCACCAATATCTACGAGTCGCGGGCTGCGGCGGCGGGCGCGACCCTGGTCAACGGCTCGCACCGCAAGGTCAACCTGGACAACGACCAGCACGTCACGGTGTTCCAGGGCGGGACCTCGCTGGAAGCCAACTGGACCCTGCCCAGTGACTTCACCCTGACCTCGGTCAGCTCCTACCGCTGGTGGAATTTCACCCCGCGCAACGACGATGGGCTCAACGTTCCGGCCAGCTACAACGCCGGGGTTTCGGTGCAAGACAAACAGTGGTCCCAGGAATTCCGCCTGGCCTCGCCCAGCGGCGGGTTCTTCGACTACGTGCTCGGCGCCTACTACTTCGGGTCCGACCTGGATAACAAATCCTTCAGCTACTACGGCCCCCAGGCGGACATCTGGAACGGCACCGCCAACGGTGCGTTGAGCAACGTCACCAGCATCGGCAACGGGCATATCCAGACCGACAGTTTTGCGCTGTTCGCCCAGGGCACCTGGCACCTTACCGAGCGCCTGGACTTCACCGCTGGCCTGCGGGGCACCTATGAAGAAAAAAGCGCCTGGGTCAGCCGCAATGCGCCGCTCGGCGGTGCCGCCGTCACCGGGGCCGCTGCCACGGCCCGACGCGGGCGGGCCGGGGCCTACGACTCGGGCGACTTGAGCCAGTACAGCACCAGCCCCTCGGGGCTGCTCAACCTGAGCTACCGCTTCACCGATGATTTGCTGGGCTACGCCACCCTGTCCCACGGCGAGAAATCCGGCGGGGTCAACCTGGCGGTGGGCTCGGCGCCGACCGCCGGTGCCGACTCGCTGCTGATCGGCACCGAGCGCGCCAATAACGCCGAGCTGGGTTTCAAAAGCACGCTCTGGGAGCGTCGCCTGCAACTCAACGCCAACCTGTTCTGGACCCAGGTCAACGGCTACCAGACCAACGCCTACGACTATGGCAACCGCGTGCAATACCTGACCAACGCCGGTTCGGTGCGCTCGCGTGGGGTGGAAGTCGAAAGCACGCTGATCCCGGTGCGGGGCCTGACCCTCAACCTCAACGGCTCCTACAACGATGTGCGCTACCTGTCCTACAAGGATGCGCCGTGCCCGCCTGAGGTCAGCCTGCGCCCGGGCGCCCCGGCTTCATGCGACCTCAGCGGCCACCAGGTGGTCGGCGCCTCGAAATGGATCGGCAACGCCAACGGCGAATACAAATGGAACCTGGATAACGGCCTGGAAGAGTACGTCACCGCCAGTTACGCGTTCCGTTCCAAGGCGGTGGGCACTGTCGAGGATTCCGAATACGGGCAGATCCCCAGTTACGCGGTGATCAACCTTTCCACGGGCCTGCGCGGCAACTACGAGCAGGGCCAATGGGACGTTTCGCTGTGGCTGAAAAACGCCTTCGACAAGACCTACTACACCACCCTCTGGACCGGCGGCAACGGCGGTTACGAAGGCCTGCTGGGGACGCCGCGGACCTTGGGCGTGACCGGTCGCTACGACTTCTGATTGCCGACTTTCAGCTACGCCGCGCCGGGTGTTCCGGCGCCCATGAACTTGAACAGGAGTTCCACCATGTTGCGTGCCACCGTCGCTTTGCCGCTGTTGTTGATGTTCAGTGCCGGCGCCTTCGCCGCCCCCAGCGTCTACCCCACCGGCGTCACCCGCTACGACCCGGCCAAGGCCTATAACCAGTACGTGATTTTCAGCGGCGCCGACAAGCAGACGCACCTGATCGACATGAACGGCAACCCGGTCAAGACCTGGCCCCAGGCCGGTTTTCCCTCGGCGATCATCGACCCGCAACTGGTGGGTGGCGCGCGTGGCCGGGTACTGCTGCAACTGAGTGACAAGGCCCCGGGGCCGCTCGGCTCGGCCGGCAATGGCCTGGGTAACCAGAGCGTCGGTGAGCTGGACTGGGACGGCAAGGTGGTCTGGCAATGGGGCGACAAGGCGCCCGGCGGCGCGGCCCAGCAGCATCACGATCAACGGCGGTTGAGCAATGGCAACACCCTGGTGCTGGCGAACAAGGTGCACAAGGTGGCGGGGTTCAAGGTGCCCGAGGTGATCGACGATGTGATCTATGAAGTCAGCCCCGACGGCCAGGTCAAATGGCAGTGGCTGGCCTCCGAGCACCTCAAGGAATTTGGCTTCACGCCCGAGCAGTTGAAGCTGGTGCGGGCCAGCAAGGACCCGGACTACCTGCATATCAACAACCTCAGCGTGGTCGGGCCCAATCGCTGGTTCGATGCCGGGGATAAGCGCTTCGCCCCGGACAACCTGCTGCTGGATTCACGCAACGCCAATTTCATCGCCATCATCGACAAGCACAGCGGCAAGGTGGTGTGGCGCCTGGGGCCGAACCTGCCGCCTCTGAGCCCGAAAACCGCCGGCCAAGTGCCGCGTCCGGTGGACCAGTTTGTCGGCCAGCATGACGCCCATATCATCCCCGCCGGTTTGCCGGGAGCGGGCAACCTGCTGGTGTTCGACAACCAGGGCACGGCCGGTTACCCCTCGGTGCCCCTGGGGCTGATCTCCGGGTCCCGGGTGCTGGAGATCGATCCGCTGACCCAGCAGATCGTCTGGCAGTACAGCGCGGCCAGTTCCAGGCAGCCGGGCTGGGCGTTCTACAGCTCGTTCATCAGCAGCGCCCGGCGTTTGCCCAACGGCAATACCTTGATCGATGAGGGCATGAACGGTCGGTTCTTCCAGGTGACCCGCAGTGGGGAAAACGTCTGGGAATACGTCAGCCCGTACCAGGGCAAGGCCCCGGGCAGCGACGCCGTGAGCAACTGGGTGTACCGCGCATTGCCGGTCAGCTACGACTGGGTGCCCAAGGACACTCCGCGCTCTGAAACCGCGGTTATCGCCCCCACCTTGTAGCCGCTGCCGAAGGCTCGGGCCGCGTTCGGACGCTGTGCGTCATGGGCGCGGTGGTTTATCAGACGGCGCCGTCGTCGTGGTAGGCCTTGATGTTGATGACCTCCAGGCTTTGGGCGCGGCAGTTGAGTTTGCAGTGGGGGCCGATCTCCAGCTGGACGTGGTGATAGCTATCGTGGCGGGTCACGGTGATATTCAGCGCGCCGTAGAAGTTGAAGTCGATCATTTCAACGTCGCTGACGGCGCTTAACAACAGGTCGAAGCCGTAGGCGTTGTACTGCCTTTCGTGCCATTTGTTCGGGTAACCGTCGCCGATGATCTGGCCGATCACTTTGATCCAGACCCCGTTGTCCCTGAACATCACGTAGTCCACGCTCAGGTGGCGAAGGGTGTTGGGGTCGGTAAACACGGCTTGCCACTGAAGGTGGTTGGCCAGAAAAGCAGTCCACATGGATGAAGCCTCACAGCGGTTGAAGGGGGCAGCGCGCATCCGCACTCACCAGGGCCAGGGTTCTTCGCGATAGAACACCGGCGGCGTCAAGAACGGGCGCACCTGGTCGCGGCAGTGTTCGAGCGCACGCTCGTCCGGAAAGCGCAGCACCAGGCCGATGACCGGCTGATCCTGGAACGAAAGCACCAGCATGTGCTGCGTTTTATCGTGGATCACCAGGTTGAACCCACTCCAGGGTGAAACATGGCGTTTGACTTCGTTTTTCCAGCTCAGCAAGCGCAACGCCGCCATCGCGGCCATGGCCACCGGCCCGAGCAGGAACAGCAACGAGCCGGTGATCACGGCGACCGCGAAAAACAGCAACAGAACGACCAGTGCCGTGCCGCGAAACATCGGCGCCGCCCAGTCCGGGAAGTACAGGTACTGCTCGACCTCGGCGCCGTCGGTGGTCAGGCGGTAATTGAATACGGTCTTTTGCCGAACCATCATCAGCACCCCGAAAAACAGGCCGTACACGATGCAGTAAATCGCGATCAGGCTGTCCAGGTTCTCGCGAATGCTGCCCCACATGCTCCAGGTCACGCCCAGGCAGATGGCACTGGCGATAAGCATCAGCACGATGGGCCCCAGGACAATGTCTCCCCTGGGTTGTTTGATGGCCTTGATCGACCAGGCTGCCAGCTCGCGCCCGGTCAGTACCGGGGGCGCGGGATCAGGTGTGGCTTCGGTTTGCGGCAATACCATGGACAGTGCTCTTGCGGTGAAACGGGCGCAGGCCGTGGGCTATTCGCGCCACAACTGAACGAACCCGGGAAAATGCGCCGCCACCCAGTGGCTGCACCGGGCGTCGGTGTCGTATAGCGCGACCGCGACCGAAGGGCTGTTGAAGTCCAGGCAGATCAACCAGCCACCGGCATCGCGGGCGATGGGCAGGTAGCCGGCGGGGAGCCCGGGCACGTGTTGGGCGTACCAGAGAAGGGAGTAGGGGTGGGCTTCGGCGCTGAAGGCGAAGAACTCACTGATGCCGGTTTCGCCGAGGCCGTAGCTGAAGCAGCAGACCTCGGGCGAGGCCTCGTCGGCGTACCTGACCAGGTCCAGGTACAACGCCGGCAACAGCACGCCCAGCTGCTGTTGTACCTGGGCGATCACCGCGTCAGTGACAGTCGATCCGGGTTCGATCGCAAAACTATTCCAATCCATGGTCAGCACCGGCATCCGCTATTTGATAGGTCGACAATGCCCGTGCGCTGCCAGCGCGACGGATTGTCGGGCGCGGATTGTAGGCGGGGCGCGGGGACTTGGGAAAGCCTCGCGCTGGATCGGGTCAACGCACGGCGTGCAGGGTCGGTGTCGGCGCCTGCTGCGGCTCCCGGTAGCTCGCCGGGCTGAAGACCCGGGTCAGCAGCAACATGCCGAGCACGGTGGCGGTCAGCACCCACCAGGCACTGACGAAGCTGCCGGTCAGTTCCCGCAGCCAGCCGGTCATCCACGGCGACACGGCGTTGATCAGAAAGCCCACGCCCTGGACGAAGGCCGCCAGTTGCCCGGCGGCACGCGGGTCGCGGCGGTGGTCGAGGGTGAGGATCAGGCTCAGGGCAAAACACGCCCCCAGGCCGAAGCCGATCAGCGCCACCCACACCTGAGGCGCCTGCTGCGGCCACAGCACCAAGCCGATGTAGCCCACGGCCTGGGCGCTGAGGCTGATGCCCAGCAGCGGGCGCCGGTCGCTGCTGCGTTGGGCCAGGGCCGGCATCAGCAGCGCGGCGAGCACCTGGAAGAGGGTCATGAACGCCAGCAGCGAACCGCTTTGGGTGGCGCTCCAGCCTTGTTGCAGGTAGTAGGCCGGAAGCCAGGCCACCATGCTCATGTAGCCGCAGTTGACCAGGCCGAAATACAGCGCCAGCAGCCAGGCTCGGCGGTTGCCCCAGAGGCGGCTGGCGCTGGCCGCCAACTGCGGGTTGCGCGCGGCGCCCAGGGGCACGCACAACCACAGCAGCAACGCGGCCATGGCCGGC